>JAKBGV010000089.1 GCA_021837305.1 Actinomycetes bacterium | reverse complement strand
TCGGCCCGCGTGATCACTTGAAGCGGAGCTTGTCGAGGGCGCCCTGGATGGAGTAGGCGTAGGCCTCGCTGGTGTATGTCGCCCCGGTGACCGCGTTGATGCGGATGCCCTGGGCCTTCAGCACCTCGGCCTTCAGGATCGGCACGGCGTAGGAGGCGAGCTGTTGGGAGTAGGAGTCGAGGGTCTGGAGCTTGGCCACATGGAGGCCCACGATGTGGTGGTTCGCGATGACCACCTTGACCGACATCACGCCGTAGCTGTAGTTCTCGAGTGGGCCGATCGCGGTGGCCTGTCCGGGACCGGCGGCGGGCGCGGTAGTCGTCGGTGTGCCGGGCTTCGGGGTGGTCGTCGTGGTCGTCGGTGCGGACCGAACGAGTGATCCTGACTTGCCCGGTGTGCCGTGCAGGGCCACGACGCTGGTGAACCCAGCGGCCGTCGCCCCGAGCAGCGTGAGTAGTCGTCTCATAGCAACCTCACAGTGCGTAGACCTCTTGGTGCAGCGCCTCGGCGGGCACGCCGGCGTGCTCGGCCATGGCGACCGCGTCGCGCACGAAACCGGGCGAGCCGCTCACGAACACGTCGCGCGTGGCGAGGTCCGGGACGAGCCGAGCGATGGCCTCCATGGGCACCGCCTCGCGGTTGCCGATCAGCCGATGCGTAGTGCCCTTGCGGTGACGCACCAGTTCTTCCACCTCGTCGGCGAGGACGAGCTCGTCCTCACTGGCCGCGCGAAGCACCACGACGGGTCGGGACTTGAGGGGCAGGTCCTCGAGGAGTGACCGCACGGCAGTGACCCCGACCCCGCCCGCGATGAGCAGGGCGTTGCGACGACGTTGGGCGTGGACGGTGAAGGCGCCGTAGGGGCCTTCCATGGCGACCCGCGTGCCGGGCGCGATGCTCGCGAGGGCCCGGGTGAAGTCCCCGACGCCCTTCACGGTCAGTCGCAGGTAGGGCGGTTGGGGCAGGGCGGACACGGTAAAGGGGTGCGCCTGCCACCACAGGCGTGGCGTGAGGAACCGCCACTCACAGAACTGTCCCCCGGCGATGACGAGCCGGTCGAGGGCTTCACCCTCGAGGATCACCGAGACGACGTCGGGTCCCTCGCGCACGACCTCGGCGACGCGCAGCCGGTGGCGCCGCGACCGGTAGACCGGCACGCCGACGCGATAGGTCAACACGAGCACCGCGGCCAGGATCCACGCGATGGTCCACGCGTACTGGACGACTGGGTGACGGACGAAGGACGGGCCGAGCACCACTTCGTGGGCGAAGGCGAGCGCCAGGGCCGCGTACATCATGAGGTGCAGCACCCACCACCGCTCGCGCGGGATCCGCGATCGCACCTGGCGGATCGAGATCAGCCCGATCAGCACCATGATGGCGAGCGCCACGGTCGCGGTGACCATGTTCGGGAAAGTCCGCAGGAGCACGCCCACCTCACCGAAGACGCCCGAGCGGGCGGCCTGGGCGTAGGCGAGCGTGAGCAGCACGGCGTGCGCCGCGATCAGCCCGATCGTCCAGGGCGCGAGACGGCGGTGCCAGAGCAGGACGCCGTCCTGGCCGAGGGTGCGCTCGAGGGCCGGCGCACGACTCGCCATCACGACCATCAATAAGGCGGCGTAGGTCCCCGCGAGCCCGGTCGTCGAGCCGAGGAACATGGCGAGTCCACCGCGCAGGTGGACCTCGCTCAGCGTGCCGTCCACCAGGGGCAGGCCGAGCACGAGCCCGAGTCCGATCCCGGCGACGACCAACGTGGCGTAGAAGGAGATGGCGCTCGGCCGACGGCCCGACCTGCGTGGTTCCTCGGTCCGTACCCGAGATCCGGCGACGGCGGCGCGCGGGTAGAAGATTGGCGTGTCCAGGGTTCCTCCGGTCGGTAGCCACGTGCGTGTAATCACGTGACACTAACCACTGGTACCCGCTTCTACGACCGCATCTTGCGGACTTCTTATCTTCGCAGACCGCTCGATCCGCTCCGTGAGGCCCACGCGAGGCTGGTCCCGGCGTACTGGCGGGGGTCGGCGGCAGTCAGGTCAGTCGCGCAGGAAGCGGTCGAGGCGCCAGCTGCCCGTCATCGTGACGTCACAGAGCGCACTCGTCAGGCGACACATGACCTCGAGCACGAACGGCGCGGGCGTGTCGGCGGGAACCTCGAGCAGGAGGCCGCGCTGGTTGTGGTCCTGGGTCACGCGAAACGGCGCGCCGTCGAGCAGTTCGGCGATCCGCACCCGGCCGAGTCGGCCCCGGGTGTGCAAGACCCCGAGGGAGGACGGCTGGTCGTGCCCGTGGCGAGCGGGGTTCGTGACGAAGCTCGCGACGGTCACACCCTCGAGCTTGCGCAGGCCCAAGAAGTTGACCTTGAGGTCGTCGACGTCGTCGACGACGTTCGGGATCACGTTGCACCAGCCACGACCGTGCGCGATCGACTCGATTGACGCGATCGCCTCGGCCCGGTCGTTCGAGAACGAGATCGAGTGGGGCGTCGGCAACGGGATCCTTTCTCGGCGAGTGCCCCGAGACTAGGCGAGTCCCGTGGTGGGGCGGTATTCGAAGCTCGGGCCGATCGGCACGCCTGAGGTCTCAGTCCCGCGCGCCATGGCCCGCGCGAGGTCCTCGAGGGTGGACATGGTCGCGAGCGAGCCCATGAAGGTCGTCATGTCATTGTGGCCATTGAGTAGGCCGTGCAGCTGGGCGAGCAGCGTGGTGTAGGTGGCATTAAAGGTGTCAACTTGTCGGCGCGCCGGCGAGCCGTCGGGGTGGTCATTCGAGGCGGGGTCCGTCGGTAGGTCGTAGATGCCGCGGGGGTCGACGGTGACGGCGGTCCCGGCGAAGGCGTAGGCGGCGAGTCGTGACTCGGCGTCGGGGACCGCCACGAGGCGACGTCCGTGTTTGAGCTCACTCAGCCGGTAGAAGTGGGCGAAGTCGTTGTTTCCGTTCGGGCCGTCGACCTCTACCGGTGAGTCCGAGGTCCGTTGCAACTAAGTGATCTTTAGTGAGTCCACTCATGCTGCACTCCTCACGGAGTTGTTCGGCCCGACAAGTATCGGGCTTCCCTTCCGCGTGTCATCGCCAGCCGCTGAGTGAGACTCAGTCTGATGCTCGGCTCCACGCTTCACCGGGGCTCCAACTGAACCCAGACTCGCCCAACGGGCGAGATTAATTGCTGCGTTGTCATCGCGCTGATGTGAAGCAGAGCATTCTTCACAGGTCCAGTGCTCCAACCAGCCAATGTCTTGCACGTGACCACAGTCGTGGCACGTCTTGGAAGAAGGAAAGAACCGATCGGCTTCGATCAAGGTGGACCCGTACCAGGGACACTTATATCGAAGCTGACGACGGATCTCTCCTATTGCTGCGTCAGCGAGTCCCCTTCGGCGCGAACGCGCACCGGACAGACCTCTTTGTTGCAGCAGTGACGCCACATCCAAACCTTCGACCACCACCACGCCGTGGGTCTTGGCGAGAGATGTGGTGAAGACGTGGATGGTGTGTTGGCGAAGGTTTGCCACCTCGGTGTGAAGGCGGGCGATCTTGGCGGCGGTCTCGGCGTACTGGCGTGAACCACGGGTTCGACGAGTCCTCTGGCGTTGGAGCCGACGCAGTTCGCTGAGTCGGCGTTCGAGGGCGCGGGGGTTGGCGAGTTCGCTGATCACCTCGCTGGTGGTAGCGACCGTCGCCAGTCGCCGCACGCCTACGTCGATGCCGACGGTGGAGTCGCTTTGGGCCACGCCGGCCCGCTGGGGACGAGCGACAGAGACTCTGACGGCGGCGACGATGCGCTCACCCTGGCGCGAGACCGTGACCCCGAGGATCTTCGCTCGATTCATTGCAATGAGCCGTTCGATCCGCCGGGTGTTCTCGTGGGTGCGCAGGGTCCCGAGCACCGGCAAGGCGAGGTGGCGCCGGTCGGCTTCGAGCCTCATGGTGCCAGTGGTAAAGGAAAATCGGTCGCGGTCTTTGCCACGCTTCTTGAAACGGGGGAAGCCGACCTTGCGACCGGCGATCTGACCCGAACGTGACTTCTGCCAGCGCCAGTAGGCGTCGGTAGCGCCGCGCACGCCGTCGGCGAAGACTTCCTTCGAGACCTCGGGCCACCAGACCTCACCCGTATTTTGATTGACACAGACGGTGTCCTTCTCGGCGTTCCAGCGCTTGCGTAGTGAGTAGAACGAAAGGGGCGTCCCCGACTCGCCGGTCTCATGGTAACGATCGAGGTCGGACTTCATCTGATCGAGCGTCCAGTTAAAGGCCTTGCGACGCGCTCCAAAGAATCGACTGATCTTTGCCGCCTGTTCGTCCGTGGGGTCGAGCGCGAAGGTGAAGGCCTGAATGATCTGGCCCTCGGGTGGGCAGTACCTACGCGGCATCGGTCGACTCCTGCGTTGCCGCCAACGCTTTCGCCGCTCGGTGCGCGGCCGCACGACGACCGTAGAGGCGAGCGCAGAACGACGTCAGCACCTCAGTCATGTCGCGAACGAGGTCGTCGTCGACTTC
>JAKBGV010000088.1 GCA_021837305.1 Actinomycetes bacterium | reverse complement strand
GGACCCTCGCCCACCTGGCCGTGCGGTTCATGCTCGAAGACGGGGTCACTCCCGACGAGCTGTTGCTCGTGACGTTCACCCGCGACGCGGCGCGCGAGCTGCGCGGACGCGTTCGAGCCCATCTTCGCCAGGTGCTCGACCTCCTCGAGCGTCTCGAGATCGGCACCGCGACGCCGCGTCAGTCGTGGGAACGGTACTTCGCGGCCCTGGATTCGGGACGTCGCGCGCAACTGCTCGTCGCCGGACGTGCGCGACTGGCGACGCTCGACGCCCTGCACGCCCAGACGATCGACTCGTTCGCCGCGGAGCACGTGGAAGGTGCCGCACGCTTGATGACCGAGGCGAAGCGCCAGTGGCGCCAGGCGTACAACGAGGTCATCGCGGCGCACGCGCTCGCTTCGCCTGACGACACGGCGCTCCTCGAGCGTTACGTGACGCTCGAGACGGTAGGCGTCGTCGCGCACGCCCTCCACGACGCCGGTCTGCGTGTCCACGATGGCCGGGTGACGGCGCCGCCGTCGCTCGTGGTCCTGCCGTCCGGTGACGACCCCGACGTCGACGAGGCGACGCGCGCCGCACGGGTCCAGCGCGACCTCGCCATCGCCATCGTCGCGCGCCTCGGCGAACTGCTCGGCCACGACCGGGCCACGACCTTCTCGGACGTCATGCTGGGTCTCCTCGAGCGGACCCGTGACGCCGGGTCGGCGGCGTTCATCGCGCGGATGCGCCAGCGGTTCCGCGTGATCATGATCGACGAGTTCCAAGACACCAACCACTTACAGTGGGAGATCTTCACCCGGCTCTTCCTCGACGCACCCGAGACCCGGCTCGTGGTCGTCGGTGACCCCAAGCAGGCGATCTACCTCTTCCGATCGGGCAGCGTGGAGACCTTCCTCGCGGTGCGCTCGATGTGCGAGTCCCGGGGCGTGCCGGTCACGACGTTGCCCGACAACCACCGTTCGGACCCCGCGCTGCTCGGGTGCGTCAACCAGCTCTTCGACGGAGCGTCGTTCCGCTACGACGTCGATGACCGGGACGACCTCGCGATCGGCTTCACGCCCGCGCGACCGTTCCTCGACGACGACGCGGTGCCCCACTGCCTCGCCCTCGACGACGGTGCTGCACCGATGCACCTGCGCGTGGGCCGCAAGGACGACGCGATGGTTCGCCGCGAGGTCGCCGACTACGTCGCGCTGGTGCACGCCCGTGGCGTCCCCTACAGCTCGGTGGCCGTACTCTGTCGCACGAAGTACCAGTGCCTGGAGATCCAACGTCACCTGTCACGCCGGGGGATCCCCGCGACGACCTCGGCCGACGAGAGCGTAGCCACCAGTCGTGCGGCGTTCCAACTGCGGCTGCTCCTCGTGGCCCTCGCCGACCCCGACGCGTCCGCCCACACCGAGGTGCTGCGGGTCTCGTGGTTCCGCGGTGCCCTCGGGCGTGACGGTGAGCCCGACGAGCTCGTGAACCGACTGGTCGAGGAGTTCTCGCTGCACGGCGTGGCCGCCATCACGCGCTTCCTACACCACCGCCGCGTTCTCACGACCGTGATGTCCCTGCGCGATGGCGAACGGCACGTGACCGACCTCTGGCACCTGTCCGAGATGCTCGGCGTGGAGTGTCGTACTGTGCGGTCCCTACCCCTCGTACTCGGCTGGCTCGACGACCTCGCGTCGGGCGATGACGCCGAGCCCGGTGCGCGCGCGCGGCGCCTGGAGACCGAGAGCGACGCCGTGCGCGTCATGACGGTCCACAAGGCTAAGGGTCTCGAGTTCGACACCGTGCTCGTGCCGTTCCTCAACGAGCGGTACCCACGGGTCGACGCGGACGGCTCGCGGTCTCTTCGCCAGTGGGTCGACGTGGACCACGTGGTGGTGGACGCCGGGTCGGGGATCGGGTGGGGCGACCCCGCCGCGCGCAACCGGCGCGTCATCGCGAGCAATCTGGCCGAACACCGTCGGCTCGCCTACGTCGCGCTGACGCGCGCCAAGCGTCACCTGGTCGTCTGGTTCGCGGTGACCTCGACACAACCGCTGGGCGGGGAGTTCGCGCGGCTCGTCTTTGACCGCGCGGTGTCGCCGCCGGCGCTGACCGCTCGGTCGGTCGATGAGGTGTGGGCGCTGTTCATGGATTCGAAACGCAACGTGAGCGCCACGGGCGAAAAGGCGGTGAAGAGCGATCCCACCGGGGTCCTGCGCGACCTCTGGGGTGGCGAGAACCGGTTCTCGATCTACACCATCGGTGACGGGTCGGTCGCCGCCGCCGCCGAGCGGGCGACCACCCCCGTCGCCGCCCACGAGCCTCGCGTCTTCACAGCGAGCAGTGCGCCCTCGATCGACTGGCAGCGACGTCGGTGGTCCTACACGGACCTCGCCAAGACCCTCAAGTCGGACGAGTCCGTGTTGAGCGAACCCGATGACCAGAGTGAGCGCACGGGTGGGTACGACGAGACGGTGCGCGAGGTCGACGGGTCCGACGCGGTGGGCGACGTCTCACCCGGCGTGCGTTCGGTCTTTGGCTCGCTCGCCGGTGCCCGTCTGGGCGCTGCGGTACACGCCCTGTTCGAACGACTCGTCGGCGCTGAGGTCCGCGATCCGCGCTCGGTCGCCGTCACAGTGCTCGAGCGTGAGGGCTTCACCACGTCCGAGGTGACCGACAACCTCGAGGCGGTGCTCACCTCGGCGACGGCGTTGCTCCAGCGACCGACGGCACCCCTGCTCGATGGCCTCGCCCTCGGTGAACTGGCCCGACGCGACGTAGCGCGCGAGATGCGCTTCGTGCTCGCCCTCGGCGAGCGGCGTCGCCGCGAGCGGCTCGCAGCGGCGGCGCGGGCGATCCTGGAGTTCGACCACTCGGGCCCCGCCGGCGATGGGCTCTTTCGCGGCTACTTCGGCCGGCTCGCGCACGACGTCGAGGGCCTCGACGAGGGCTTCCTCATCGGGAGCCTCGACCTCGTCGTGCGCCGAGGTGACGGCCGATTCGCGATCGTCGACTACAAGACCGATCAGCTGCCCGGAGCCGAGCGACCGTACGCGCACGTGCGGCTCCACGCGTCGATGGAGCACGAGCACTATCCGCTCCAGGCGCTGCTCTACTCGATCGCCCTGCATCGCCACCTCCGTGGGACGCTGCGCGACTACGACCCCGCGCGACACCTCGCGGGGGTCGGGTACTACTACCTGCGCGTGGTGGGCGACGCCACGGCCCAGCCCGAGGACGGCTTCGCCGATTGGCCGGTGACGCCCGCGGCGGTGGCCATCGCGTCCGACGCGCTCGGGGACGTCGCGTGACCTCGGGGGACCCCGCCGCCGCGGACCGCGAGCTCGCCGAGGTGGTGCTGCGTCGTTTCGGACCGGCGGACTCGTCGGTGCTGCTCGTGCGCATCGTCACCGCGCTCGCGCGCGCCGTGCGTGAGGACCACGCGGCGATGGACCTCGCGCGTCGTGACGATGACCACGGCGGATCCGGGCTCGAGTATCCCACGGCGGTGCTTGAAGCGCTGCGCGCGGTACCGACCCTCTGTCAGTTCCTCGAGCGCGACGACCCCGTCGAGGTGAGCGGTCCACCCCTCGTCGTGCTCGACGACCGGTTCCTCTCCCTTCGACGGTGGGCCCTCGCGGAGTGGCGCGTCGCCCGATCGATCGACGAGGCTCGTGCGACCGTGCTCGAGGTGCCCGATGGTCTGACACACGCCGACGTCGAGGCGGCGATCGCGGCGTCGACCACCGAACTGGCGCGCGCCGGATACGTCGCCGACGAGTTGGGCGCGGTGGTGTGGCGGTTACTGACGCGCCGGGTGTCGTTCGTGACCGGGGGTCCGGGGACGGGCAAGACGTGGCTCGTCACCCAGGCCCTTCGCACGCTCGACCGCGCCTTGGCGACGGCGTCGGCGCCGTCGATGACCTTCGCCGTCGCGGCGCCGACCGCGAAGGCCGCGAGACGCCTCGGTCAGACCCTCGACGTCGCCGTCGCCGGGGCCGAACTCACCTCGCTCGAACGTGACCACGACCGCGAGGGGTCGCTCCACCACCTCCTCGGGCTCCACCCCACCGCCGTGGCCCCACCGCGTCCGCTCTGGCACGACGTCGTGGTCGTGGACGAGGCGTCGATGGCCGACCTGGCGATGCTCGACGCCCTGCTGCGCGCGGCGGCGTCGGCCGTCTCGCCGTGTCGGGTCGTGCTGGTGGGCGACCCGCATCAGCTGGCCTCGGTGAACGTGGGGGCCGTGCTCGCCGACGCAGTGGCCGACCAGGCTCGCACCGACGCGCTCGTCACGCGTCTGGTGACGGTGCACCGCACCGATAATCGCGACATCTTGGACTTCGCGGCACTCGTCAAGGCGGGTGACGGCGAGGGGGTGCGGCGATTCATGTCCGACGGGCGCACCGACCTGCGTCGTTACGACCGGTTCGACGACCCCGGCCTCGTCGCGACGGTCGTCGAGCACGCGCGAGCGCTGCGCGACGCGGCTCGTCGGGGTGATCGGTCCGCGCTGGGCGTGCTCGCGGGGGCGCTCACGGTGC
>JAKBGV010000087.1 GCA_021837305.1 Actinomycetes bacterium | reverse complement strand
GTCGCCAATGACGTCCTCGCTTGAGTCCCGCCGTGGGCCACCGCCCATGTCGAACAACAGTCGACGGGTGCCCAGGTCGACGGATTTTTAGAGCTCCCAGAGCAGGACTCGAACCTGCAACCTAGCGATTAACAGTCGCTTGCTCTGCCAATTGAGCTATCTGGGATCGCACCCGAGGGCACCGCAACACTAGCACCGGAACACTCCGTCACTGCAGGTCGAACCACGCCTGGAGGCGTTCCGCGTCCTCGCTCTCGCGCACCGCCCGACGGCTGCGCTCGATTCGCTTCGCCATGCCCTGGCGCGTGATCGCGTGGGCCGCGGCCAGCTCCTCCAGCGTCGTCGTTCGAAACGTGTACTGCCAAAAGGCGTCGAAATCCGGCCCACAGATGCGCTTCAACGCGTCGATCACCCACGTCGGCGCCTCGGGCGGTCCCTCGGTGCTACGAGAATCCACGAGGTCCGGCATCGGCGATTCGTGGAAGCGACGCCGTACCAGCTCACGGCTCATCTGCATGATCTCGTCGGCCCTGGCCGGCGACACCCCGAGGTGCTCGGCAATCTCCCGTCGCGATGGCGGGCGCGTTCGTGAGCGCTCGAATCGCTGCAGCGAGACGACGAGTCGCATCTCGCCATCGGTCAGACCCGCCTGCTGTTGCACCGCCTGATTGACGAGCTTGGTAATCCAGTAGTTGGCGTACGTCGCGAATCGAACACCTCGCGCCGGATCGAATCGACGCAACGCGTTGACGAGCCCTTCCACGCCGGCGGCTTCCAGTTCCTCGTTTCCGAATCGGTAACCACGCTCGTTGACCCGGGCGCGCACGAGCCCACAGGTCGCTCGCAGCAGAGTCGACTCCGCCTCCTGACCGGCCTGGCGCTGTCGCAGCAGCCGCCGTCGCACCGACGGGTCGACGGTGGAGGCGAGCGCGGTCTCGGCCTCGCGGCCCCGAACGATGATCGGGTAGAGACGCCGCTCCTCGTCGATGCTGAGGGGCTCGGTCATCGAGAGTCCCCCGACGATGCGTCGTGACGGGGTCACGTCGGTTGCGGGGCCATGCGACCGATGAGCCATTCGCGAAGCGACGCCTCCGCCGACTCGCCCTGATCCGTCCCCAGCAACGCGAGTCGCACCTTCACGTCACGAACCACGGCGACCGCGACGCCTGGTGCCACCGAACCGTCGCGCAGGTCACGCTCGAGCTCGTGCAACGCGACGTCGGCGGCGTGACGCAGGAGTTGCGCGACGACCGCCGCGACTGCAGTGTCCGACGGGTGAGAACCCGGGTCGTCAACGACGACCTCGCTGAGCACGCTGGCGGCTTCCTCAAGCCCCTGGCGGTCGAGTCGCTCGATGATGGTCGACGTCGACTCGCCCGTTGTGAGTGCGATGAACGCGTCACGCTGGACGTCGTGGACGAAGTACGAAGGGTCAAAACGCGGACGCACGTCAGGGAAGTGCACGCAGAGCCGTAACGCCTCCAAACCCGGTCGCGGGAGCCGGTCGGTGACCGGCCGATTCACCGCGACGATTGGCGTGACGCGCACCTCGCCTCGGGCCACATCGCCAACGCGCGCGCGCAGCGTCGCCACGTCCAGTCGAAGGCGGTCGGCCACCTGCATGACGTACTGGTCGCGCACCAGGTCACTCGGGTGCTCGGCGAGCACGGTAATCGCTCGCTCGCCCGCCCGAGCCCGACCCTCGGGCGTACCGAAGTCGGCGGACTCGAGTACGCGTTCGAGGCGGAACTGCAGAAACGGGACCGCGTCGGTTACGCACTGACGCAGCGCGGCGGGATCACGCTGGGCGAGTTCGGCGGGATCGGTGCCCTCGGGCATTCGCGCGACTGCGACATCGACCTCGTGCTGGCGCTCCCACTGATACACCGAAGCGGCCGCGCTCTGACCGGCCTGGTCCGCGTCATAGGCGAGGACGATGCGCTTGGCGAAGTTGCGCATCGTCCGGAAGTGCTCCTCGCCGAGGGCCGTGCCGCAGGTAGCGACTGCCCGTGGCATCCCCGCGCCGAAGAACGCGATGACGTCGGTGTAACCCTCGCACACGATGATCTCCCCGGACCGGATGATGTCATCCTTCGCCCAATTCAAGGCGTAGAGGGTCCGCCGCTTCGAGTAGATCGGGGTCTCGGGGCTGTTCTTGTACTTGGCCGGTGGGGTGCCGTCGGCTCGCGTAGCCCCGGGCATGATTCGCCCGCCCATCGCGATGGCCTTGCCGCTCGGGTCGAAGATGGGAAAGATGAGGCGCGCGCGCATCGCGTCCTGCTTTCGTCCACGTTGATTCACGAACCCGAGACCGGTACCGGACAGGACCGCCTCGTCGAGGTGCAGGGCATTCGCAAGCGCGTCCCACTGGTCGGGCGCCCAGCCGAGGCGGAACTGGCGCGCGATGTCCCCGCTTATGCCTCGACTCCGCAGGTAGTCACGCGCCACCCGAGCGTCCGGGGACTCGAGGAGGCGATGGTGGTACCAGTCAACCGCTCGTTCCATCGCGTCGAGGAGTCGCTGGCGCTCCTTGCGCTCCTTGGAGGCGTTGGCGTCCTCATGGAGTTCGATGCCGCAACGCTCCGCGAGCAGTCGGACGGCGTCAACGAAGTCCAGGTGCATCGTCTCACGAACCCAAGTAATCTGGTCACCCGCGACGCGACAGCCAAAGCAGTAGTACCGCCCCTCTTCGGCGTTGACTGAGAACGACGGGGTCTTCTCCCCGTGGAACGGGCACAGACCGGTCCAGCGGCGTCCGGTCTTCTTGAGCGCGACCTGTTCGGTGATCAAGGCGACGATGTCGGTCGCGGCGCGCACCGCCGCGATGTCGCTCTCCGAGATGGCCATGGCTAGACGGTACCGCCTCGAGGGTGTTCGACCGTCGCTGCCGGTGGTGTCCCTAGACTGCCTCCGTGTCCGACTTAGCCGTAGAGGCCCGATCGATCGTCCGAACGTTCAAAGACGGCACCGTGCGCGCGCTTGATGACGTGTCGCTCCACGTGGCTCGGGGCGAGGTCTTTGGGCTACTCGGGCCCAATGGCTCGGGCAAGACCACGATGGTGCGCATCCTCTCGACGATTCTCGCCCCAGACTCTGGCTCGGCCACCGTGAACGGCTTTGACGTCGTGCGCGAGGCCGACGCCGTTCGGCGCAGCATCGGGCTCGCCGGACAATACGCCACGGTGGACGAGAATCTGACCGGATTCGAGAACCTTCGCATGATCGGTCGGCTCAACCACCTGGACCGGGCGACGGTCCGCCGACGCGCGAACGAGCTGCTCGAGCAGTTCGGACTGGCCGACGCGGCGACGAGAAACGTCAAGACCTACTCGGGCGGCATGCGTCGCCGCCTCGACCTCGCTGCCGCCCTCGTGGCGACTCCTCCACTGCTGTTCCTTGATGAGCCGACGACCGGCCTCGACCCCCAGAGCCGTCAGGACCTCTGGGCAATCATCGAACAGTTGGTCGAAGACGGCACGACCGTGCTCTTGACGACCCAGTACCTCGAAGAGGCTGACCGGCTGGCGAAACAACTCGTCGTGCTCGACCACGGCCACATCATCGCCCAGGGGACCTCCCGGGAACTGAAGACCCGCCTCGGGGCGACAGTGCTCGAGCTCACGTTCGAATCGACTGACGACGCCGCCCGCGGGGCCGAGATCCTGCGCGTCGTGGCGGGTAACGCCATGAACATCGAGGGGACGGTGGTTGAATACACGGTTGATGGCGGACCCGCCGCGGCCGCTGACGCGCTACGCCGTCTCGACGGTGCACGCGTCGCCCTCGCGGGACTCGTCTTGCGCGAGCCGAGTCTGGATGACGTCTTCTTGAGCCTCACGGGGCACCGGGCCGAGGACGAGGTCGTGAAGCCCGCTCCTGTCACGCGATCGGGTCGGCGATGAACTCCCCGACCCAGACCCCCAAGGGTGGCCTGCGCTGGGTGGCGATCGACATCTGGACGATCGCGCGGCGCAATCTGCTCACCCTGATACGGATCCCGATCTCACTCGTCTTCGCCATCGTCCAGCCGGTGATGTTCGTGCTGTTGTTCCGCTACGTATTCGGCGGCGCAATCCACATCGCTCATGGTCAGTACGTCAACTTTTTGATCCCGGGCATCTTGGTACAAACAACGATCTTTGGAGCTGTCGGCACCGCCATCGGCCTCGCCGAGGACCTCCAACGGGGGCTCATCGAGCGCTTCCGCGCACTGCCGATGGCCCGCACCGCCGTGCTCGGGGGACGCACGGTGGCGGACCTCGCCCGGAACATCCTCGTGCTGATCGTCATAACGGTCGTCGGCTTCGCGGTCGGGTTCCGTCCCCACGGCGGCGTCGGGCCGTACCTTGAGGCGAGCCTGCTCATGCTCTACTTCGCTTACGCGCTCTCGTGGGGCTTCGCCTTCGTCGGTCTGGCCGCACCCAACTCAGAGACCGCCCAGGCGATGACCTTTCCGATCATCTTCCCCATCACCTTCGCCTCCTCGATCTTCGTCCAGGTCCAATCGATGCCCTGGTGGTTGCAGGATTTCGC
>JAKBGV010000020.1 GCA_021837305.1 Actinomycetes bacterium | reverse complement strand
TTCACTCGGAAACACGGGCGATCATTCGATAACCCACACGGGGGACCGTGGCGATACTCTCGAGTCCGAACGGGCGGTCGATCTTTTTTCTCAAATAGCTCACGTAGACCTCGACGATATTAGGATTTCCGTCGAATTCACTCCCCCAGACGTGATCGAGCACCTCATCTTTTGACACAACCTGCCCGCCAGCGCGCATGAGATATTCGAGTACGCCGAACTCTCGGGGCGTTAAATCGATCGCTACAGCGTCGCGACTGCATCGATGGGTCGCGAGGTCCAGTCGCAGTGATCCGTTTTCGAGCACGACCGGGCGCTCCCGCGTCGCTCGTCGAAGCAGCACGCGCAATCGTGCGAGCAGGACGGAGTAAGAAAAGGGCTTGGTGAGAAAGTCGTCGGCTCCGGTCTCGAGGGCCTCCACCTCATCGAATTCACCGGTCTTGGCCGTGAGGATCAAGATTGGCGTCCACACCTTGGCCGCACGCAATTCACGACAGACGCTGAATCCGTTCATGCCCGGCAACATCAGATCGAGCACAATCAGGTCGAAGTCACTTCGAACGGCCACTTCTAGCCCCGACGGGCCATCCTCGGCAATGTCTACGACGAATCCATCGGCGCGCAGCCCCCGAGCGAGACTCTGAGCCAATCGCTCCTCGTCTTCCACCAACAGCAACCGCACATCGCCTCACTTCCAACCAACCACTACGGCTTTCCACCTCCATGATGGTGCACCGCACCATGGCGGCGCTCAGAGCTCTTCAGGGTTCTTTCAGGGGAAGCCCGGCACGATGTGCACTGTGCGATGACAGTTCGTCGGGCACGTGAATAAAGGAGTTGTTATGAAGATCACACGCACCATTGCAGTCGGCTCGGCGGGATTGCTCGCCCTCGGTGGATCCATCTTTGGACTATCGATCGCCTCAGCCGCCTCGGCCTCGGCCCCAGCGACCAGCACTACGTCAGTACAAAGCGACGCCAATCTGAATGTCCAGGGCGGCTTGAACGTCCAGAGCGGCACGCAGGACACGACCGGTGTCGACGTTGCGGTGTCGGGCACTGAAACGACTGCTGAAGCCACCACACCCGAGGCGACTGTCAGCGACGGCGTCGGTGGGAGCCAGGACGTGGCCGGCACGCTCGGGCTTCAGGGTGGCGCTCAGCTGTAACGGAGACACCAGCCTCGACAGGACGCGTCATGAACCGGTCCCGATCATGATCAACATGGTCGGGACCGGTTCATGCACGTAGCGAATAGAAGTGCTGTCACCGTGCCCGACACACACGGGCCGGACCCCCTCAAGCCCCGTGCCTACAATAGGGGACGTTGTGGCAGGCGAGCCGTTGCTCGCGACGATGAGAGCGAGGAGAACCGGTGGCAGCCATTGAAAGTGCGACAAAGGTTGAGTTGGGAGGGCTTCGCGGCGGACCGGACGTCCCAACGCTGCGCGAGGACCGCTGGTGGCTCCAGCCGGTCATCACAGTCTCGATTCTCACCGCCTTCGTCGTGTACTCGACCTGGGCGGCGTTCCAGAACCAGAACTACTACGTCGGCGCGGCCGCACACCGCGACCTGATCAGCCCCTTCTACTCGCCCTGTCTCACGACAACGTGCGTGCCGGGCTCGGGATCCGGCTTCGCCATCCACGGGTGGGGCCTGTCGCCGGCACTGATCATCTTGATCTTCCCGCTCGGCTTCCGCCTGACCTGTTACTACTACCGACGCAGCTACTACCGCGCGTTCTGGTGGTCGCCACCGGCGTGCGCAGTCGCCGACGGACACGGCTCCTACTCCGGTGAGACGAAGTTCCCGCTGATCATGCACAACGCCCACCGGTACTTCTTCTTCGCCGGGCTCGTCTTTAACGTGTTGCTCACCTACGACGCGATCCGCGCCTTCCACCAGCCCGGACTCGGCTGGGGCGTGACCGTCGGCACGGTGGTGCTCGTCATCAACGCGGTGCTGCTGTGGTCCTACTCACTCACCTGCCACGCCTGTCGACACCTGTGCGGCGGTGGCGTGAAGAACTTCTCACAGCACAAGGCCCGCTACCGGACCTGGAAGTTCTTGTCGCGCTACAACTCCAAGCACATGAACTTCGCCTGGGCGTCGCTCATCTTCGTCGCACTCACCGACGTCTACGTGCGCCTTGTCGCATCGGGCGCCCTCACCGACTACAAACTCTTCTAAAGGACCGACCGTGACCACGTCTCCCTACGAACACCACGAGTACGACGTACTCATCATCGGCGCCGGTGGTGCCGGCCTGCGCGCCGCCATCGAGGCCAAGCAGCGCGGCCTCTCCGTTGGCATCGTGACCAAGTCCCTCCTCGGCAAGGCCCACACGGTCATGGCCGAGGGCGGTATGGCTGCGGCCATGGGCAACGTCTCCTCTGAGGACAACTGGCGCGTCCACTTCCGCGACACCATGCGCGGCGGCAAGATGCTCAACAACTACCGCATGGCCGAGTTGCACGCGAAGGAGTCACCCGACCGCGTCCGCGAGCTCGAGCAGTGGGGCGCGCTCTTTGACCGCACCAAGGACGGCCGGATCCTCCAGCGTGACTTCGGTGGCCACCGTTACGCGCGCCTCGCGCACGTGGGTGACCGCACGGGCCTCGAACTGATCCGTACGCTCCAGCAGAAGGTCGTCTCGATGGGCACCGACGTGTACATGGAGTGCAAGGTCCTCCAGCTCGTGCACGACGAGTCGGGCCGGGTCGCCGGCGCGGTCGCCTACTGGCGCCCGACCGGGGAGTTCGTCACCTTCGCCGCCAAGTCGGTCGTCCTCGCGAGCGGTGGCGTCGGCAAGTCCTGGAAGTTCACCTCGAACTCGTGGGAGAGCACCGGTGACGGCCACGCGATGGCGCTGTGGGCCGGAGCCGAGCTCATCGACATGGAGTGCATCCAGTTCCACCCGACCGGCATGGTCTGGCCCCTCAGCGTCCGCGGCCTGCTCGTGACCGAGGGCGTACGCGGTGACGGCGGCGTGCTGCGCAACTCCGATGGCGAGCGCTTCATGTTCAACTACGTCGCCGACATGTTCCGCGCCGAGACCGCCGAATCCGAGGAGGAGGGCGACCGCTGGTACGAAGACCACAACGCCGGTCGTCGTCCCCCCGAGCTGCTGCCGCGTGACGAGGTGGCCCGCGCGATCAACACCGAGGTGAAGGCCGGTCGCGGCAGTCCCCACGGCGGCGTCTACCTCGACATCGGCACGCGACGCAGCGCTGAGTACATCCGTCGGCGCCTGCCCTCGATGTACCACCAGTTCATGGAGCTCGCCGGCGTGGACATCACGCGCGAGGCCATGGAGATCGGGCCGACCTGCCACTACATCATGGGTGGCGTCAAGGTCGACGCGGACACCGCGGCCACCAAGGTCGCGGGCCTCTACGCGGCCGGCGAGGTCGCCGGTGGCATGCACGGGGCGAACCGGCTCGGTGGCAACTCACTGTCGGACCTCGTCGTCTTCGGCCGTCGCGCGGGGATGGCAGCCTCGGACTACGTCGAGGGCGGCTCGGGTCCGAGCGGCTTCGACTGGGGTGAGGTCGAGTCCGCCGTTTCACGCGCGCTCGCGCCCTTCGAGAACGAGAACGGCGAGAACCCCTACGACATCCAGCGTGACCTCCAGGAGATGATGCAGGCCAACGTCGGCATCATCCGCACCGGTGACGAGATCGAGTTCGCCATCAACGAGCTCGAGACCTTCACCGAGCGGGTGAAGAACATCTCGGTCAAGGGCGGACGGGCCTACAACCCGGGTTGGAACCTCGCCACCGACCTGCCGAGCATGCTCACCGTCTCCAAGTGCACGTCGCGCGGCGCGCGCGAGCGCAAGGAGTCGCGCGGTGGACACACCCGCGAGGACTTCCCCAAGGCCAGCGCCGAGTACGGCACCTTCAACCTGGCGCACACCATCGCGGGCGGTGCCTGGGATGGCGAGATCACAACCGAGCGATCACCGCTCCTGACCATGCCCGATGAATTGAAAGCGCTGCTCGAGGAGGGGAAGTAATGGCTGAGGTAACGATGCGGGTCTGGCGCGGAGACGCCAGCGGTGGAGACTTCGAGAACTACACGGTCACCCAGAACGAGGGTGAGGTGGTCCTCGACGTGATCCACCGCATCCAGGCGACCGAAGCCCCCGACCTGGCGTGCCGGTGGAACTGCAAGGCCGGCAAGTGCGGCAGCTGCGCCGCCGAGATCAACGGCAAGCCCCGCCTGATGTGCATGACGCGCATGGACGACCTGCCCGAGGGAACGGTGACGGTCACGCCGATGAAGACGTTCCCGATCATCCGTGACCTCGTGACCGACGTCTCGTTCAACTTCGCGATGGCCGAGCGGGTCCCCGCCCTGCTGCCGCCCCCGATGCCCGAGGACGGCTACCGCATGTTCCAAGAGGACGTCGAGCGCGGCCAGGAGTTCCGTAAGTGCATTGAGTGCTTCATGTGCCAGGACGTCTGCCACGTGATTCGCGACCACGAGGAGAACAAGCAGTACTACGCCGGACCGCGGTTCTTCATCCGCTACGCCGAGCTCGAGATGCACCCGCTCGATCAGAATGACCGGCGCGAGTACGTGCGCGAGGAGATGGGGCTCGGCTACTGCAACATCACCAAGTGCTGCACCGAGGTCTGCCCCGAGCACATCAAGATCACCGATAACGCGATCATCCCGCTGAAGGAGCGCGTCGTGGACGCGCACTACGACCCGGTCGCGTGGCTGGGACGGAAGATTGGTCGGCGCACGAAGCGCACGGCGGCTGAGGCGGGCGTCCAGCCCGCTCCGTAATCGTGAACGAGTTCGCCGGCGACGAGTGGTTCGCGACCCTGAACGAGTCGCTCGCCGCCGCCGGACCGGTCCCGGTGTTCGAGACAGCGCAGCGAATCGTCATCCACCTGATCGACGCGCCCAACCGGGTCCCCCACGCCTTCACGCTCACCCTCGATCCCTCGGGGGCGAGCGTCGCCGTCGGTGATCATCTGGCCGCGGATGCCGTCGTGCACATCGACTTTGCCGACGCCGCACGGCTCTATCGCGGCGACCTCGACAGCGCCACGGCGCTGCGCGACGGGCGCATCAAGGTCCGCGGCGACGTCAGCGTCATCGTCACCCTGCTCGACTGGCTGCTCAACGCCCGGGGCCCGGCCGCGTGAGTGACCTGCCGCTGTTCGAGGACGACCTCAACGAACCGGGTGTGCTCGAGGCGTCGATGCTGTATCGACGTCCGCGGGTCCACGCCGCGGTCGTGCTCTGCTTCTTCAACGACCTGCTCTCCCGACTCGCCGAGGAAGGCGTCCTCACCTCGCTCTACTCCTTGCGCAGCGAGATCGGCACCAACCCCGTCTACGAGCTCAACACCCCGAGCGGCCCGGTCGCGGTGGTGCACCCCGGGATGGGTGGACCACTCGCCGCAGCCATCGTCGAGGAGCTCGCGGCACTCGGCATGACCTCGGTGGTCGCCTGCGGTGGCGCCGGCGCCCTCGTGGCGGACCTCGAGCGCGGCGCGATCATGGTTGTCGACTCGGCCCTACGCGACGAGGGAACGAGCTTCCACTACGCGCCCCCCTCGCGGGTGATCGACGCTGACCCCGACGGCGTCGCGACACTCGTGGGCGTGCTCAGTAGTCACGAGGTCGCGCACCGCGTGGGTCGCACCTGGACGACCGACGCGATCTTTCGCGAAGCGCGCAGCCGTGTCGAGCGTCGTGTCGCCGAGGGCTGTTTCATGGTCGATATGGAGTCCGCCGCGTTCATCGCGGTCGCGCGCTACCGCCAGATTCGATTCGCGCAACTGCTGTACGCCGGGGACTCACTCGTGGGCGACTGGGACCATCGGTCGTGGCTGCGGGCGAGCGAGGTCCGCGAACAGCTCTTCTACCTCGCCGCCGAGGGAGCTCGCCGCCTCCTCGCGAACTGAACTAGCACGTCAAAGCTCATTGGATGTGGGACCGACGTTGCTGCATGTCAACCCTCTCGTTCACGGCGGTTGCGACCCCAACCCGGTTGGCCGCCGCCCGTGAGCGCTCATCGCGAATCGCTAACGAGTCATTGGTTCACGGCAATAGCTCGCCCAATCGGGCGAGTCGCACACATTGCGCGGCGACGTCGGCGTCGTACAACGAGCCCGCGCCCGACTCTATCTCCGCGATCGCCGTCTCGGGCCCGAGACTCGCGCGATAGGGGCGGTGCGACGACATCGCCTCCATGACGTCAGCCACGGCGACGATGCGCGCGTCGAACAGGATGTCGGTTCCCTTCAACCCCTGGGGGTAACCGCTCCCGTCCATCCGTTCGTGATGTTGCAGGGCCACTTGTGCGACCGGCCACGGGAAGGGGATGTCACACAAGATGTCGTACCCCGACTGCGGGTGCAGCTGGATCAACCGCCGCTCCATGTCACTGAGTCGGCCCGGGCGAGTCAGGATCTCGGCTGGAATGGAGATCTTGCCGATGTCGTGGAGTTGTCCCGCGACGCGTAGTCCCTCGATCTGGTCAGCGTCGAGGTTCAACGCAAGCCCGATCCGTGCCGCGATCTCGGCGACACGGCTCTGGTGACCCGCCGTGTAGGGATCGCGCTGCTCACTGATCGATGTCGCCATGGAGACGGTGGCGTGCAGGAGCGTGTTGATCTCACGGAAATGGGTGGCCGCAAGGATGTCGCGTTCGACGAGGGCGGTGACGTCGTCGATGATCCCGAGTTGCGCCTCACTGCCGTGTTCGGCGATCGGGATCGACGAGATCCACAGGTGCGAGACGGCACCGTTCTCCCGGGGAACGGTGACCACCCTCTCGTACTCGGATTCCACGAAGTACGACGGGTCCGCGCCGAGTCGCTCGTCGTTGGACGCCGGGATGGCGTCCTCGCGAGCACCGATCATCGAGGCAACGGAGTCGAATCCCAGCATCGACGCGGCACGGGAATTACCCAACTCGAATCGACCGTCGCGCGCGAGATAGATACCCACGACCGACTGCTCGACGACGCCGCGAAATCGTTCCTCGGACCGTCGAAGTGCGAGCTCGGCCCGCTGGTGGAGTCGCCGGTCCTCGAAGAGGTCCAAGGCAAAGCTCAAGTCCTTGACCATCTCGTCGAACAGTGGGCGAAGCGGCTCGTTGAAGAACTCCTCCTCGACCGAATACAGCGAGAGCGTCGCTACGACGCTGCCCCGGCGGCTGATCGGTAACGCCGCGACCGCACGCCACCCGTGGGCGGCACCGACGCGACTGAGTTCATCTACGTCATCGGACGCGAGATCCCGTATGACGATCTCACCACTGGTCGCCGCCTCCGACGCGGGCCAGACGGCCGAGCTCGACGCAGATTGGATCGATCGTCGCTCGGCGAGGAACTCGGTCGCGTCGGGCCCCGCGCTCGCGACCGGGCGCGCGGGCCGCTGGGGGTGATCGAAGACGCCTACCCACGCCATCTGCGCGGTACCGACCTTCACCGTCGCTTCGACGATGCGTTCGAACAGGTCCATCTCATCGTGCGCGTAGACAACGGCCTGATTGCACTCACTGAGTGCGGCGTAGAGCATGCGCAGCCGGTGATTCGCGAGCTCGGCCTCCTTGCGCCGGGTGACGACCATGTCGATGCCGCGCACGAGGGTGCCCCGTCCGGTGTCGTCGCGCCTCACCACGGTGCCCTGGACCCAGAGCCAGTGGACAGTCGAATCGGGCCAGACCACCCGGACGTCGTAGTCGTACTGGTCAGGACCGTTCGGGGCCAGCGACTGCTCGAGCGCGGCCGCGGTCGATGCTCGATCATCGGGGTGCGTCGCCGCGAGAAAGGTCTCGAGTCGCCAGGGACTCTGCCACGTGAGACCGTAGAGCGCGTCGTGGTTCTTCGATCGACGCATCAAGTTCCGTTCGGCGTCGTACTCCCACACGGCGACCTCGCCCGACTCGGTAGCGAGCTCTAACAGCTCTCGCTGGGCGTGCAGGCGGTCATCTCGCCATCCCACGAGCGATGCCGTCAAGATGACGACGAGCAGGATCGTCCATTCCGCTTCAACTTCGTGGGTGGTGTGGATCTCGAAGAGCTCAACCGACAACAACAGCACCGAACCACCCAACGACGTCACGAGTGCTCCGACAACGCCGAACTCGGCGCTGGCTAATACGGCTGGAACTACTAACACCGCGTCAAAGATGAAGCCCGAAAAGGGGATCGCACCACGGTTGTTCAGGTAGTCGAAGAGGTAGTGGAGAACGACGAGCGCGGCGACTACCCACTGGATTCGCCAGAATCGTCGATTCGAGAGCGTGGCCCGTGCGGTCCCAGCGAATCCCTCGAGCGAACGAGCAGCCAGCGGTCTCGACTCGAACTGGTCTTCGAATGCGGATCTCGTTCTCACGACGATCTTCTCCCTACTGGGCGCGTGCGCCGCTCCACGCGTCCCGCCGTTTCGAACTGCATTCCCCACACCATACGCAATCGTTCGCCCCGGGGTGCTGACGGCGGACCTCGATTCTGGGGCCCGTCGGGCCGCCGTCACAACGTCGCGAGACGAGACCGTGCCCGACACATCGACAACGGTGCACGCGCTCGATACGCCACTCAATGAGACGCGGTCGAGCCGGTCACCACGCGGGCATGGGGCAACGGTGGCGATGGCCTTCACGACCTCGTCCGCGTTGGATGGTTCAGCATCACCACTGTGACACCTCGTCGGTATCGTGAGATTGCGCCACTCCTCGATGGTCGAGCGATGGGTAACCGAAAGGATTCGACACGGATTTCGTCCCGACTCAAACCGCTCAACCTCAATCCACCCGTGTGTGGGAGCGAATGCTCTCGACGGTGACTGCTGCGGATCGAGATGAAGTCACGCACACCAGCGAGTATCGCTATGAGGAGATCGAGGACGGGTTGGGGTGGGCACTCGATGCCATGCGCGACGATGACTGTCGGTGGATCATGATCCTCGAAATCGCCGACGAGTTGTCCAAGTACGTCCAGGTGCTCTCCCCCGGCATCGGTGGCTTGTGGGCCGAGTGCGTCTCAAACGAGTTCCTGGGATGCGACGAGTGGCTGAGCGAGGAACAGTGCGAGGAACTACCGCTGCTCGGGTGGGAATGGCCCGGACCACCGGAGTCGCCGAATTGGCATTTCCACGACCACTTACTGGACACGGGAACCGCCGTCGCCGGCCTGCTGCGTCGGACCCTGCGGCGCATACTCGGTGTCGAGCCCACCGACGTCATGAGGATCGTCTTGATCCGAAAGACCGAGCCGACGCCCCTCGTCGACCAGCGATGATTGGTCGAAGGCGCAACCTGTCAGGTGTGCGGTTGCCATCGTGACGCGTGGGAGCGTTCGTGTCCGCTCGACCTGCACTCGGCGCCGTTCGGGCTCATCTGTTGGCGTTGCAGTGGTGTCCACGTGAACAACCCGATTCACGCCAGCGTCGTGGCCCGCGGCGTTGCGGCGACGAACCATCGTGCTCGGTGAAACGGGATGGTTGATCACCACCACCCACGTTCCCGGCTCGACGCGGCGCCGCCATCGACAGCTGGCTCCGGCCGAACACGACCTTCGCTATTGTTCACTCTGAAGTCTGCCTTGTATGTCTCGAACGTCCGACCCTCGTATGGAGGTAGGCCCATAACTTTCTCGACGTTCCAGCGTGTTGACACTGGCTTTGCGCGACCCACGTGCCCGCTCGCTCGCCCACCCCGACATCACTGTCGACCTCGTTGCACAGTTGGATCGACGCGCCGTACGAGCACACTGACCGCGGACCCGAGCCTCGTTCATGACTGAAACGTTGTCCGAAGGGATTGGCGCAATCCCAGTCTTCCGAGGCGATCTCTTCGATGGTCAGGGCGAGGCCCGCTTTGCCATTGGCGTGGTCGCAACGGGCGAAACACCGACTCGTGGCCGCGAGCTCGAATACGCGGCGTACTTGACGTTGCGCGCGAACGTGTACGCGCACGAAATGCACTACATCGCCGTGGACGGACTCAACGCGGACGGGACCGAGTCAGATGGTAACGACGCTCGTTCCATTCATTTCGCGGTCTTTGAGAACACGGGCGAGGCGGTCCGCTGCGTCGGCGCGATGCGATTGATCCTGAAGTCAGGTGACCAGCCCGAACCCCTGCCGGTGGAGAGGCACTATCCCGAAGCGTTCACCAAGGGACCCGCGCCACTGGGAAGCGCCGAGGTGTCCCGCCTCATTGGCCGTCACGAGAATGTCCGTGTTCAAGCCTCGATCAAGTGGCCACTGTTCCTCTCGAGCGTGACCTGGGCGCTCCGGCATGACATACCGGACGCCTACGGCGTCGTGGAGGAGAGCCTCGAACGCCGCTTACTCGTGGACCGAGTGCCGCTAGAAAGACTCGCGCCGGCGAAGTTCGTGCCCGAGTTCAATACCGTGAAGCTGCCGGTCCAAGTCGACGTCGCGGGTCTCGACGCGCGACTCGACAACGTCGAGTCGCACCTCTTCGCTGCGCTGCGCACCGTCACACACCAGTTCGTCTACAGCGGCGTGCTTCCGAGAGTGAGATTGACATGAGGACACTTCGATCCCCAGAGCTTCATCGCAATATGGGCTTCTGGAACGACGCCACCCAGCAGGCCATTCTCGATACGACGATTGCCATCGGCGGAGCCGGTGGAGCCGGCTACATGATCGGACTGGAACTTGCGCGCATCGGCGTACAACGCTTCGACATCGCGGACCCCGAGGTCTTCGAGGACGTCAACAGCAATCGGGTCTTCGGCGTACGCGATCAGACCATCGGTCTGAACAAGGCCGAGGTCTTCCGCGATGACATCTTGGCGATCAACCCTGAGGCCGAGGTTCGCGTCTACACCGATGGCATCACCCGCGACAACGTGGCCGAGTTCATGAGCCGCGCTGATCTCGTCCTCGACGCAACCGAGTTGAACATGCCAGACCTGGGCACCATGGTCTGTCGTGAGGCTAGGCGCCGAGGCATCCCCGTCCTCAACGTCGAATACGTCGGACACGGCGCGCAGGTCACGGTGTTCGACCCGACGAGCAGATTCACGTTTGAGCGCATGATGGGTCTTGACGAGAACGCGCCACTGGATGCGATCGCCACGCAGACGATCAGCTCGAGTCGGTTTCTCTCCTATATCCCCAAGTACGGCGACCTCAGGACACTCATGGCAATCCGAGAGGGAGCGCCGCTCCCATCCAACATGATCGGTGCGGGGACCGCGGCGCAACTCGGGGTTGCTGAAGCGGTGAAGTTGATTCGAGGTCGCGTGGGTGAGAAGCATGCGAGTCCCACGTTCGCTCCGCGAGTGCGCTGGCTTGACCCGTACGCCGGTGTTGCGGGTCGGACACGACTGCCGCGAGTCTCCTACTATCGACATCTCGCGGTGGCCGTCGTGCGCAACAAGTCGAAGAGCCACGAAACGGCTGGGTACACCAAGGACGCACGTGCGCGTCGAGGTGATGTGGATTGACCCAGGGATGCGTTACTCGGGACCGACGATCCCACCCGACGCGTGAACGCGACACCCGCCCATACCGGTGACTGATCAGCGGACGCCTCGGCGGGGGGCCGTCGTGAGACCGTCTCCTTCGCGCCGTCAATGCTCCACTGAGAACCGTCACGCCAGAGTGAATCGGTCACATGCCCGTGGGACACTGGAACCGTGAGCGGATACGACATCATCGGCGATGTGCACGGGGAGGGAACGAAGCTGGTGGGGCTGCTCACGCACCTTGGCTACGTGAAATCCAACGGCGTGTACCGCCACCCCCAGCGACGGGCGATCTTCGTCGGTGACCTCATCGACCGGGGCGAGGAGCAAGTCGAAATCCTCGAGATCGTGAGAGCCATGCAGACGGCCGGCACCGCGCAGGTCGTGATGGGTAACCACGAATTCAACGCCATCGCCTACGCCACCGAGGACCCGGCTCATCCGGGCCAGTTTTTACGTGAGCACAGTGAGAAGAACGAACGGCAACACGCACAGTTCCTTCGACAAGTCTCGCCCGAGGCGCGCGTGGCGTGGATCGAGTGGTTCAAGACGTGGCCGCTCTGGCTCGATCTCGACGGTTTCCGTGTCGTTCACGCGTGTTGGCATGAGCCGTCGATGCGGATGGTCGAAAGGGTGATCTCGACCGTTGATCCCTCCTCCGACGACTTCTTCGCGAGGGCCTCGACCAAGGGGGGCGACCTCTACCACGCCGTCGAAGTCCTCCTGAAGGGACCCGAACTGAGCCTCGAGCGGTACGGGCTGCCTCCCTTCAGGGACAAGGATGAGCACGGGCACAAGCAGGCTCGCATCCGCTGGTGGAACGTGACCGGTCACACGCTTCGCGAGATGGCCGATATTCCACCCGGCGAACCCCAGGAGAACGGGGGCGCCTACCCGTTAGTCCAGGACGTGGCGTGTGACGAGACCGAGCTCGCCTACGCCTACCACGGGAGCAAGCCAGTGTTCTTCGGCCACTACTGGCGGACGTGGCCGGCGGCGTGGGGCCTCGACTGGACCGAATCGACCGCCTCCGTGGACTTCAGCGCCGGGGCCGGCGGACCACTCGTCGCCTATCGCTGGGACGGCGAGCCAACACTCACCGACGAGAACTACGTGACATCCCCCGACGATTCGAGGTAGCAACGCGAAGCCCGCGCTCGCCATCGGTCGAGTCGCGGAACGAGCGAGAACTCGTGCGCAGTCGGAGTGGGAACATCTGAGCCCCCGGCCTCGACGCCCGGGACGTTCACTCCCCTGTGGCGACTCGCGGACACGATCGTTCGACTGCCCATCACGCGAAGACTCGCCACCAGTAGCGTCGGATCATGGACCCGACGGCACCGATCAATCGGCGAACGTTGCTACGCCGCGGGCTCCAGGTGGGCGGCGTCGTCGCCGGGGCCGCCCTGGTCGCGGTGGCGCTCGAGGACAGCCGCCATCACACCGTCACGTCATCGACTACCACCTCGACGACCTCGACGTCGACCACACTCGGACCAGCCACGCCGTCAGATTGGACGGCGCTCGCGGCGTCACTGACTGGTGCGCTGATCCTTCCCTCAGACGGCACCTACGCCGCCGACGCCCTGCTCTACAACGAGAAGTTCGTCAATCTGCACCCCCAGGCGATCGCCTACTGCGCGAACGCCGAGGACGTCGCGCGCTGCGTCGACTTCGCGACCGCCCACGAGACGGGCCTCGCCGCGCGGTCGGGCGGCCACAGCTACGGCGGCTACTCGAGTTGCCCGGGACTCGTGATCGACGTGAGTCGGCTCTCGTCGATCGTGGTGGATGAACGGACGAACACCGCCACCGTGGGGTCCGGCGCCAAGCTCATCGACGTCTACAACGCCGTCGGGAGCCACGGCCTGCTCCTGGCGAGCGGCTCGTGCCCGACCGTCGGGATCGCCGGGATCACGCTCGGCGGCGGCATCGGCGTCCTCGGCCGTCGGTACGGGCTCACCTCGGACAACCTGCGGTCGCTGCGTCTCGTGACCAGTGACGCGCACGTGGTGACGGCGAGCGCCGAGGACCACGCCGACCTCCTGTGGGCCTCGCGCGGTGGCGGCGGGGGCAACTTCGGCGTCGCGACGTCCTTCACGTTCGCGCTGCACCCGGTCCCCGAGCTCACGCTGTTCACGCTGCAGTACCCGTGGCCGGCGGCGGCGGCGCTGCTCGAGGCGTGGCAGCACTGGACGTTGACGGCGCCCGACGAGCTCTGGTCGAACTGCCAGCTCCTCACCCAGGGCACCTACGGCTACCTCGCCCAGACGAGTGGCGTGTTCTGTGGGACACCGTCCGCGCTCGCCGGACTGCTCGCGGGGCTCGAACGCGCCGTCGGATCGGCTCCGACCTACCGCTTCGTCGGCGCGAAGGCCTACATCGACGCGATGGCCATCGAGGCCGGCTGCGCGGGGCTCACCATCGCCGCTTGCCACCTGGCGGGCGAAAGCCCCGGCGGCACGTTATCCCGCTCGGCGTACTCGGCTAAGTCGAGCTACGTCGACCAGCCCATGGACAGCGCACACGTCACCGCCATCGTCGACGCGGTCCAGCACCTGCACACGAGCGCGCCCACCGTTGGCGGGGGCCTCGCCTTTGACGCCTACGGGGGCGTGATCAACCGCGTGGCCCCGGACGCGACCGCCTTCGTGCACCGCGACAAGCTCGCCGGCATTCAGGCGACGTACTCGTGGTCGAGCGCCACGCCAGCGAGTGAGATCGACGCGGGCGCCCAGTGGTTGACCTGGCTCGGCGCGACCGTCTTTGACCCACGCACCGGCGCGTACCAGAACTACATCGACCCCACGCTCGCCAACTGGGCGACCGCGTACTACGGCACCAACCTCGAACGCCTGGCGCTGGTGAAGAAGACCTACGACCCCGAGAACCACTTCGCCTTCGCCCAGTCCATCGCACCGGCGCCGTAGTCGAGACCCGACGTCGGGACGACGACCGAGCCACGGCGACCCGCGGGCGTGGCGAGGCATCGTCGCTTGGAACACGCGGATCTGGTGTGGAGAGCCACCGCCGCCAGACAATAACTACCCGCGGTGGCACACGACCGGGGTCGTGCGTGGCTAGATCAGCCCCAGCTGACGCACGTCGTCACGCTCACCGAGCAGCTCGTCGGCGGTGATCTTCAGGCGGTCCGCCGCGAACTCGTCGATGGCGAAGCCCTCCTTCACGTGCCAGGCGCCGGCCGCGTCGACCTGGATCGGCAGGCCGAAGGTCAGACCCTCGGGCGTGCCGTACTCGCCGCGGCTCGTCACCGCGACCGAGACGCAGTCGTCGGCGGGCGTGGGCGTAGTGAGGCTGACGACGGTGTCGATGGCGGCGTTGGCGGCCGAGGCGGCCGAGCTGGCGCCGCGCGCCTCGATGATCGCCGCGCCGCGCTTCTGGACCGTGGTGATGAAGTCACCGCGCAACCACGCGTCGTCCTTCACCGCGGCGGGAACGGCGAGGCCACCCACCGTCGCGTTCGCGAAGTCCGGGAACTGCGTCGAGGAGTGGTTGCCCCAGATGACGAGGTTCTTCACCTCGGCGACGCCGACGCCGACCTTCTTGGCGATCTGGGTCTCCGCGCGGTTCTGGTCGAGGCGGGTCATGGCGAACCACCGGTCGGCGGGGACCTCGGGCGCGTTGGAGCGCGCGATGAGACAGTTCGTGTTGCACGGATTGCCCACGACGAGCACGCGCACGTCACTCGCGGCGTTCTCGGCGATGGCGCGACCCTGGGGCTTGAAGATGCCCCCGTTCACGTTCAACAGGTCGCTACGCTCCATGCCGGCCTTGCGCGGGATCGAACCCACGAGCAGGGCCCAGTTGGTGTCGGTGAAGGCGTGCTTGAGGTCACTCGTGGCCTCGATGCCCGCGAGCAGCGGGAAGGCGCAGTCGTCGAGCTCCATGACGACTCCCTCGAGGGCCTTCATCGCCGGCTCGATCTCGAGCAGTCGAAGGACGATAGGGGTGTTCGGGCCGAGCATCTGTCCCGACGCGATGCGGAACAGCAACTGGTAGCCGATCTGGCCGGCGGCGCCGGTCACGGTGACGTTGACGGGGGTGGTCATGATTGTTCCTTCCGGTGGGATCTAGAGACGGTCGACGATGGCCGAGGCGAACTCCGAGCACTTCACCTCGGTCGCGCCCTCCATCTGGCGCGCGAAGTCATAGGTGACGACCTTGTCGGCGATCGTGGCCTCGAGGGCGCGGATGATGTCGTCCGCGGCACCCTGCCAGCCGAGGTGCTCGAACATCAGCACGCCCGAGAGCAGGACCGATCCGGGGTTCACCTTGTCCAGGCCGGCGTACTTGGGCGCCGTGCCGTGGGTGGCCTCGAAGATGCCGTGCCCGGTCACGTAGTTAATGTTGGCGCCCGGGGCGATGCCGATGCCACCGACCTGGGCGGCCAGGGCGTCGGAGAGGTAGTCCCCGTTCAGGTTGGTCGACGCAATGACGTCGAACTCCGACGGACGGGTGAGGACCTGCTGGAAGATGATGTCGGCGATGGCGTCCTTCACGAGCAGCTTGTCCTCGGGTTTGCCACCGCAGTCATCCCAGCTAACGGCGACGTCGGCGAACTCGTCGCGTACCAGCTGGTAGCCCCACTTCATGAAGGCGCCCTCGGTGAACTTCTGGATGTTGCCCTTGTGCATCATCGTCACGCTCGCGCGCTTGTGGTCGAGGGCGTACTTGATGGCGGCGCGGATCAACCGGTCCGAACCGGACTTGGAGATCGGCTTGATCCCGATGCCGCTCATCTCCTTGATGTCCCAGCCGTAGTTGTCGTGCAGGTACGAACGCATCTGCTCGGCCTTCTCGGTGCCCGCCTCGACCTCGAGGCCGGCGTAGACGTCCTCGGTGTTCTCACGGAAGATCACCATGTCGACGAGCTCGGGGTGCTTGACCGGCGAGGGCACGCCCTCGAACCAGCGCACCGGACGCAGGCAGACGTAGAGGTCGAGGATCTGGCGCAGGGCCACGTTGAGCGAGCGGAAGCCACCGCCGATGGGTGTCGTGAGGGGGCCCTTGATCCCGATGAGGTGCTCGCGGAAGTCGATCACGGTCTGCTCGGGCAGCCAGTCACCCGTCTCGTCGAAGGCCTTCTGGCCCGCGAGGACTTCCTTCCACTCGATGGTCTTGCCGTGCTTCTTCGCCGCTGCGTCAAGCACGAGCTTGGCGGCGGGCCAGATGTCGACGCCGGTGCCGTCACCCTCGATAAAGGGGATGATTGGATTGTCAGGGACCTGCAGGACGCCCGAAGGGCTCATCGTGATTTTCTCAGCCATGACCTCATCCTACGACTCGCGCCGGACCCTGATTTTGGGCCAAAAGTCCCAGTAATTCAACCCCGATCGCCACCGCGAGTACGGGGGTGAGTTCCACCACGCGTCACCGCGACGAGAGGACGCTACCGGCATCGTGCGGTGAGTTGAGGGCGTTGTTCGCAGCGGGACCAGCCGTCAGAGGCTAGACAGGTCCACAGCCCGCGGGCGCAATCGGCGCTGGCTCGTTAGTGCGCGTGGTCGGTGTCGAAGGCGACCGCGCACCCATTCGAGCAGAAGAAGTACTCGACATCACCATCGGTGCGAATCGCGGCCGCGTTCGAATGCGTCACCGACATGCCACAGATCGGATCGACGCGCGTGTCACCATCCGTCGACGCGACATCACGGTGTGCGTGGTGTGTTCCCCAAGACTTATTCATATTCTTCCTTTCCTCGGTACTCGATACGAAGTGCTGGCCGTCGCTGCACCCACGTCGGGCCCGTTTATCGGCCGGGCGCTTACGCACGGTTCGACCCGTCGACGACCTGGTGCTCCTCGGACCCGTCACGTTTCCTGGTGGTGCGCCATCGACTCCCGATCGAAACGCTCGACACAGCCCTGAGAGCAGAAGTAGTACTGGACATCATCACGGCGACTCGAGTAAACGGCGGTCGCCGGGTCAACGGTCATGCCACAGATCGGGTCGATGACTTCGCTACTCGCGAGTAAAGTCGACGACGCTGCACGGACGTGTGAGTCATCGCTCCCCGACTTGAATCGATCTCGGCAGTGGTCCGAGCAGAAGTAGAAGGCACTGCCCTCGTGTTCTAAGACCGCTGGTGCATGAGCGATCTCCACCTGCATGCCACACACCGGATCGATGGCGTACCCGTCGCCACCCCCAAAACGCGCGCGGTGCCGATACACCCAGTAGATGAACGCGAACAGGACGAGAAAGACGATGTTCAAGTACGTGGTGTAGTTCCATGAGAAGTGTGCGGCCACGACTTGGGTCGAGCGTGTCTGTGGAACCAGGTGAGCGACGGTGAAGAGGCCCTCGGTGAGCAGGCCAGCCGCCGCCATGACAACCCAGAAGATCGCCAACATCTTCAGCATCATTTTCGTGCCGTAGTAGCGACGATAGATGAGGAGGAGCGGGAGCGCGATCAGGTCAGCGAAGATGAACGACACCACGCCGCCAAACGAGATACCGCCGTGCCACAACGCCGCCGCCAACGGCACGTTGCCCACCGAGCAGACGAAACTGATGATCGCGATGAACGGACCGACGACCACGTTCTCGACGCTCGTCCAGAACCCGTGTCCGTGGAGAAAGACCACATTCCACCACCGCGTTGGAACGAGCGTCGCGAGAAACCCGGCGATTCCGTAGCCCACGACCATCTCCTTGCGCAGCATGGTCAGGTCGGCCATCGTGTAGGTGGCCGCATTGGCCCACCCGCTCGGAGACCGTAGTGAACGCGCGCCAGAGCTCGAACGTTCCAACGTTGGCTCATCGGACATGGTCGGCGACCCGTCGTGCTGGTCGAGGTGATCGTGAGTTGCGTGCGCGGACGTCGACAGCGACGGGCTCTGCTTGATCAACTTCGCTCGCGCTGCCTCGATCTCACGCCCACGAAACCACAGACCGGCCGACGTGGCGAGCAACGCAATCATGATGGCACCGCCGATGAACTCACTCGCCGCGAACTGCCAACCCATCAGGACGACCAGGATCACGCCCAGTTCCACCACCAGGTTCGTCGAGGCGAACATGAAGACCAGCGTCGAGACGAAGTCGGCACCTTTCACGAACAACGACTTGGACATCGCCGACGCGGCGTAGCTACACGACGACGAGACCATTCCGTAAGCCGAGGCACGCGCCGTGGCCACGACGCCGTGATTGCCAAGCTTGCGCTGCAGCGCATCGCGGCTCACGAACGACTGGACGACGCCAGAGAGTCCGAATCCGAGGATCAGTGGCCAGAGGGTCTCCCAGAACATGAAGAACCCCTCGCGCAGGCTCCGCCCAATTGGGTCGATCCACGCGACAGTTGCGACGAACGTTCCGGTCATGGTCGTTCCACGTGATCTGCCGACGACACGACATCGACGGCGAACGCCACGAAAGCACCGTCACGCCAGGCTTCGCCGGGACACCACGGGCAACCCTCAAGAGTCGTCGGCGTGCGATCGGCGTCGAGTCTGCTTCGCCGATGTTCGCGCACCTCCGCGTGTTCCTGACCGTTACTCGTGCGCACGGATGACGCTGTGCTACCCAACACCACCGTTACTCGACGTCGACCCGTTTCGCGCGACTTTTCGTGGGACCCCATCAGTGCCCACCGTGATCGTGGTTCATCCCCCGCATCATGAACGCCATCATCACGACACAACTGACGGCGACGACGAGGGCGGAAGCGCTGACGACATGGGTCGCCACGAGGACGGCTGCGATGAGGAGAACCGGGATGCAACAGGCGATCATCGTCATGTGGTTGGTTCGTCGCGCACTACCACGGTGGTCGTGATCGGCCGTGCCACTCGTGACGCCGTGCTGTTCGGTGTGATCGTCATTCATTGCGCTCCCTTGAACACGTGGTGAATCGGTCGTCGGTCACAAAAGACATCGCTCTCGAAACAACGGGGGAACGGTGTGGCGACGGACGAACCACGTTGCAGTGGACGAGACGGGCCCGCTCTCAACGGCGCACGGTGCGGCTCTGTTCTCATCGAGCCATTGGACAACGACGTCTTCACTGCGCACCTTCCTACGACTCTGCCTACCCCTTGGGGGTATCCGTATCATATCCGAGTCGGGCAGGGACTTATGACCCTACCCCCTACCCGTATGTGTGATTTATTTTCTGGTCAGGGGCCGAATGGGAAAGGTGAGTTACCGACGTATGAGTACTGCTACTGGGCCTCAGAACTGCCAGACGGCGTGGCCGAAGGATGCCCTTCGAATCAGTTTTGGCGTCATATGGGCTATCGATGCCGCGCTGAAGTGGCTACCGAGTTTCCGGTCGATGTTCATGGGAACGATCATGGGTGAGGCGGACGGTCAACCCCGTTGGCTGCACCCGTGGTTCACGTTCTGGATCCACATCCAGCATCCTCGGGTCAATTTCTTCGTGGATCTGGTCGCCGTCGTTGAGACGTTGATCGCCATTGCGCTGATTCTGGGTTTCGCGAGAAAAATCACCTACATTTCCGCCGCGCTCTTCAGTCTGGTGGTCTGGGCGACCGCGGAGGGCTTCGGTGGCCCATACACGGTTGGAGCGTCGGATATCGGCACCGCCATCATCTACGCGGTGGTGTTCTTGAACCTCCTCGCGATCAGTTACTACGCTGGGCCAGCTCGCTACAGCGTCGACTTCATACTCGAGCGGCGGATTTCGTGGTGGTGGAAAGTCGCTGAGCTACGCCGCCCCGAGACGCCACAACTCGTTGACGACCGTGTCAGCGAGAAGCAGGTGCCACAACCCGCTTGAGTCCGGTCGAGGATCGCGGCACGCCCGGCGTATCCACCAACCCCCCCCATCGCCGATGTGGTGGATACGCCGGGCGTGCCGTACGTTCCCCCGTGACGAGAGGTCCGCATTGACCATGCAGGGCACTGACCCTCTGCGCCCGTGGCGGTAGGCCTGGGACATCGACGCGGTGTGCAACTTGTTCGACGGGCCCGAGACGGTCGAGGCGGGGTATGTTCGGCCCGCCTCTACGAGCGGACGCCCATCGGCGTTGGCCCGCGTCCTCGGACCTGTAGCGACAACGGGAGGTAGGGCCGACTACGCCGGCGAGAACCGGGGGATCCGCCGGTTACAATGAGGCACCAATAGCACGTGCAAAGGACGCGACGAACGGAACGAGGGGTGCCACGACGACCTGAGGCCCACCGCCACCTGACCAGACACGAGGTCTCAGAGCCGTTCGAACAGACCCGGTGCGGTTGTCACGTTTGGACGACACCCCGGCGGCCCTGAACCCACCTCCATGGACAGCGACTTGGTGTCGACGGAGGTGACGAACTGGCCAGCGCAGATCGTCCCAACCCGTCGCTCGGTGGAACAGTGCAGGAAAGGTGGATCGTGATGGCAGGCGAATCGCAGGTACCCGAGGTCGACTTCTCTCGACCACCGAAGAGCACGTCGAGCCGTCAGCGTCGGGGATACGCCTCGGGCAAAGACGACTACCTCGCCCGCCTCAAGAAGATCGAGGGGCAGGTGCGTGGCATCCAGAAGATGGTCGATGACGACCGGTGGTGTCCCGACATCGTGACCCAGATCGCCTCGGTGAGTGCCGCGCTTCAAGAGGTGACCGTCGGACTACTGAACGACCATCTGCAGCACTGCGTGGTCCACGCGGTCCAGAGTTCCGAGTCAGATGGCGGCGAAGCGCTGCGCGAGGTCGCGAGCACTATCCGTCAGATCCTACGGATGTAGCGGGCGGTCCGACCCCGTCAGCGGCCCGGGCGTGAGTCCGGAGTGTCAGTTCTTCGTGGCACTCGCCGGAATCGCCTTTAAGAGGGCAGACGGTGCGACGTACATCGCCTGATTAGTGATCCAGTAATCGTGGTACCAGAGCACTCTGCCGTGATAGACGAGGACGAACGCGTGACCCGGCGTGTTCGCGTGCATACCGAGACCCAACGTGTTGAACGCCGACGAGATCACGCCGTTGGGGTCAGAGATCAACGGCGTCGTGATCTTGTAATCCGCGGCAGCCTGCTTGAGGATCGTCGGCGGATCGGGGGTGAACGAGACGAGGTGAATGCCCCGCTTCGTGAGTTCTGATCCAACCTGTTGGAGCCCCTGGATCTGTTCGAGGCACGCCTGACAGGAGACGCCCTCTGAGAAGAACAGTAATGTCCGCTGGTCGTAGATCTGCGCCGACGAGACCGGCTCGCCAGTGATCAGGTTGATCCCCGTGAAGTTCGGCACCCGCGCGCCAACGGGGAGACCGGCCCCGAGCGCGACGCCGGCGGGCACGTTCGGGGAGCGGAACGTGGATGGACCCTTCACCAACCCCGGCACGATGAAGCTCGCCACGACAAGCACGATGATCCCGATCGCCGTCCACCCGCTCGCCGATGATCGCCAGAATCTTCGGCGGCGCACTTTGTAGCGCCGCACGGGAGCCGGTGACGTAGCGCTAGCGCGACCTCTACTAGTAGTCGGCCTGGTCGATGTGGTCGTCGTGTCTTGGCACCTCGTCGCGTTTGGCTTCGCAGCAGTCACGGCGCGCTTCGACTTCGTCGGACGTTGATTCATCGTCTGCTTTCCTTTTCTTTACGACCGCGAGTACGAATGCGGCCACCACGACAGCCAAGATTGGCAACGACACGACGTTGGGGATCCGTGCGACGTAGATCCCGGCGCCACGCATCCAACCACCGAGCGCCTTCTGGAAGCCGGGCGCGGTGTTGGAGTTCCCCGTCATCGCGAGCGTGATGAACAGCGCACCGAAGCCCGCGAAGATCACCACACCCGCGAGTCGCACGACGCCGATTCGCTTGGCGTGCGAGCCGATGCGCAGGGTGATCATCGGGTCCGAGACTCGCCGTTTGAGCCGACCGTAGAACAGTGCGATTGGGATGAGCGGCGCCATCATGCCCGTGACGTAGGCGACACCGAGAAGCAGGCCGCCCGCGATCGTGCCGCTCGTGGCCGACAGTGCGATCGCACCGGCGAGCACCGGTGCGCAGCAGGCCGTTGAGGCACCAGAGAAGACCCCGAGTCCGAAGACCGACCACAGCGAGCCGGTCAGTCGCGGTTGGGGCACGTGCATCGGCAGCATGGAACTTCGCCACAGGGCCACGGCGACACCGATCATCAT
>JAKBGV010000086.1 GCA_021837305.1 Actinomycetes bacterium | reverse complement strand
GTGATCGTCTGAGCGGCGAGTGCGTCGGTGACGACTTGCTGCACCTGTGGTGCCGGCGCGTAGTTCTGGTCCCCGAGTTGATTGGCGTCGATCACGCAGGTGCCGACGGGAGCGGTCAGGGTCACGGTGCCAGTCAGAGCGTCCAGTGTGCAGCCCGAGGTCGATGACCCGTCGCGAGTCAGTTGCACCGGCAGCCCCGAACTGGCGGTGGCACTCACCGTGTAGGTCGCACCAACGAGGGGCGACTGTGGCGGCGTGGTCGTGAAGGTGATCGTCTGGGGAATAGGGAGAATCGTCAAAGTCAACGTGCCCGTGGCCCCCGCGGCGTTGCCGTCGCCCGTGCCCTTTCCTTGGTCCTTGTCGGTGCCAGTGGCGGTCGCCGTGATTACGCACGTGCCTGCACTTTGGAAGGTGACGGTCCCGGAATTCGTGGAAGTCAGCACGCAACCTGAAGAACCGGTGGCTGTGTAGGTGAACGTCGACGAGTTCAGGGTGTCCGAGGCGATCGCGGTATAGCTGTTGTCACTGGGCGTGGCGCTGAGGGTGACGGTGGCGACGTAGTTGCCGTTGCTCCCCGTCGCACCGGAGAACGAGACCGTGTCCGTCGTCGCGGAGGACGCCGAGGCGGCGGTGGTGACCGCCGCGAGTGTGGACAGTCCAACCGCTACGACAATCGCGGCACGACATACTTTCGCCCAGGTACTTCGGCGCTTGCTGAGACCGACATTGATTCTCATGACAGTTCTGTCCCGCCCGACGGTGAAGACAACGCGTACACAACGCAGCAACAACAACGCAGCAACAACAACGAGTGGGACGATAGCGAAGAGACGGACCATCGACCCTCGTCAACGCGGATGAAACTATGGGGAATCTCAGCGTTCGCCGACGTGGACGGTGTTCGACCCCGGACCGGTTGGCCGGACGGCGTACCCTCTGGCGATAGCCGAGTGATGAGGAGGACCCTTCGAGGTGTGTTGGCTGATGAGTACCTAGTTTTTCTCTAGTGAACGGATTTTCAAGCGACACGGTGCCGCAGAAGCAGCGTCCGTCCGTCGACGCGTTGGACCAAGAAAGTTCTCAGAAACAACGAGCGCGAGCGGCGGCCCCGTCCGTGAGCCGGGAGGTAGCGGCGCACTTCGCGCGGTGGCGCGCCGAGGACGGTGCGGTGATGAGTCCGGACCGAGCATCATGGGGAGCTATTCCACGTGGGAAAAGAGCACGGCCGAGATGGCCACGCAATGGAAACGATGTGCAAGGAGTATGTGGTGACCGATTCAATCTTGCTCGCCAACACGCCTCGCGGCTATCGCCGCAGCGACGAACTGCAAGACGAATTCCTCGCCGCCGCGGAGACATTGCGGCGACTCGACGGTTGGCCGAATCCGAACAATGGGGGAGAACGCGAATTACGCGCCGACCTCGCGCTTGAGGGTGGCGGGGTAAAAGGGGTCGCACTGGTCGGCGCGATCCTTGCGCTCGACGAGGCTGGGTACCGATTTCATCGAGTCGCCGGGACGAGCGCGGGTGCGGTAACCGCCAGCCTGGTCGCCGGCATCGTCCAGTCCGGCGCCGATATGTTGACGCTTCGCACGACCTTGCAGTCCCTCGACTTCCGGCGTTTTATGCCCGAGGGGAAACTGCACGAGATGATGGGTCACGCCGCGGGGCACTTCGCCAAGGTCGTGACCGACGCGGCGCTCCTGACGAGCCGCGAGGGACTCTACTCCGGTGACTATCTTGACGAGTGGTTGAGTCCGGTCCTGCACGGGAAGCTCGGTATCAGGTCCTTCGGTGACCTTGTGCTCACGCCGGCCGACGACCCCGACCTGAGTGATTCATCGAGCCGTCAGTATCGACTCGTGGTCTACACGTCCGACCTCACCCGCGGGCGATTGGCGTGCCTGCCGTTCGACTACGTGACTTACGGAGTCAACCCCGACGATCAGGACCCCGTGCGGGCGGTCCGTGCATCGATGTCGGTGCCCTTCTACTTCGAGCCAGTGCACTTCTCGGCTCGCGAAGCCACCGTCGAGGTGGAAGGACCCGGTGGTTCTTCCGCGCTCGTCCGATTCCCGGCGGGCGATCACACGTGGGTGGATGGAGGTCTGTTGGCGAAGTTCCCGATCCACACCTTCGATCGCACGGACGGTCAGCCGCCACGGTGGCCGACGATCGGCGTCAAGCTCTCACAGTTTCAGACCGACTACTCGACCACTACGTTCCGTGAGTCGGCGATTGCGGTGGCCGTCCGTTGCCTCAAGACGATGATGAACGAGTGGCAGACCGTCGCGTCGCATCAGTCAACCGTGGGGCGGACGATCTTCGTCGACAACATTGGCTTGAGCGCGATGGACTTCGACCTGACGCCACACCAACACGACGAACTCTTTCTCAACGGTGTGGATGCGGCGACCAAATTCGTCATCGAGGCGGCGAAACGGGGCGGAATCCCACGTCGGTGAGGTCGCGACCGCGGGGTGAAACCGAGTGGTCAAGACGGTACGCGCGGGATGGCCGTCGGTGCGCGCCAGGGTCGTGCACGGTCAAGATCGCCGGTGATGGGTCATGATGTGACGGTGAGGCGGTGGGTGTGGCTGGTGGCGTTGCTGGCGTCGACCTCGACGGGCGCGGCGCTGGATGCACCTCGGACGGTCGACGCCGCCACTCCGGCGACCATTGCACACCCGTGCGGGGTGGCGAGCACCGCGCACTACACCCACGTGGTGTGGATCGTGCTCGAGAATCAGGGCTATTCGGTCATCGGCTCGCCCGACGCACCCTTTCTCAATCACCTCGCGTCGGTCTGTGGTTTGGCGACGCGAAGTTTCGCCGTGACACACCCGAGTCTGCCCAACTATCTCGCGCTGACCTCGGGCTCTACCCTGGGCGTGCGTGACGACGGCGAGCCGGCGTCGCACTTGCTCCAGGCGCCCAGCATCTTCTCCCAACTCGGAGGCGGTTGGCGCTCACTGGAGGAGTCGATGCCGAGCGCGTGCGACCGTGTTACGAGTGGTAGCTACGCGGCGCGCCACAACCCGGCGGTGTATTACGTCCCTATACGGTCGACCTGTGTTCATCAGGACGTGCCGCTGACGTTCCCCCTCGATCTCGGTGCACGCTTCACCTTCATCACGCCCAACGTCTGTGACGACATGCACAGCTGCCCGGTTGGGGTAGGCGACGCCTGGCTTCACCGCGTCGTCAACGACATCGTTGCGAGTGCTCTCTATCGCGCGCATACGCTCGCTTTGTTCATCACCTTCGACGAGAATGACCTCGCGGCCTCGAATCAGGTGGCCACGTTCGTCGTCGCACCGACGGTGCCCCGGGGACTCCGCGTGGCGCTGACCTTCACCCACTATTCGCTGCTTCGAACCACGGAGACGCTGTTGAACCTCGGGTTACTCGGGGCGGCTCGATCGGCCAGTTCGATGGTGCGGCCATTCCATCTCTGACGCCGAACCGTCGTCGTACGACGCGATCGCGCGCCTGCGCCTATGTAACGACGGGTCAGTTGAGCCTCCTCGCGCTGCTCTCCCTCGCCGTCGCCCTTCACCCAGAGTTCGTCGCGAGATGGAATGAGGTGGGACTGAGTAACTACGGCGTTCACCTGGAGACCGTGGTCCCCTACACCCTGGCCCTCGGGCTCGGTGGTGGGTTGACACTCGCGTCGGCGCGTTCGATCGGTGCGTCGAACCAGACCAGTCGGCACTTGCGGTTCATCCTCGACGCGTACGGCACGCTCGTGCTCTTGATCCTCGCGAGCACCTACGGTTACCGGATCACTGCGACGCTCCGGTTCGTTCACATCGCGATCAACGTGGTCACCGCGCTCTTCCTCGCGGGGGCCTCGACGTGGCTCTTCACTCGAGTCCGCTCGCGGGCAAATGCCTGGTGGCTCGCGGTGCAGCTCGCCGGTTGCGTCTTGGCCGTGGTCGACTTCGTGAACCTGCTCCACGTGCTCTTCCTTGCCCAGCTCCTGATCGGGGTCGGCTTCGGCGTCCTCATGGTTCGCGCCGTGCGCTGGAGCGAATCGTGAGGAGACCCAACGACGTCTGGTCGGTCGAGGGGTAGCTCGCGCTGGTGTCGCGTCGTCCGAACGCTGCCCGCTCGAGCAGCGTTGCTGAACGCGCCGCGCTGGATGACACGCCAGGGGTGTCGGGCTCACCGCCCACCGTGCCGGGAGCCACGTGAACAACAAGGGAAGAGATCTCTTGTAAACCCAGGTTTACCAGGAATAATGCCGAGCACCCCCAACGGGATTCGAACCCGTGCCGCCACCTTGAAAGGGTGGTGTCCTAGGCCGCTAGACGATGGGGGCCTGTACTTCGGCCACGGCGAATGCCATGGTGGTCGGGCTGCCCGGATTTGAACCGGGGACCTCTGCGTCCCGAACGCAGCGCGCTAACCAAACTGCGCTACAGCCCGCAGCGAGTTACCCCGCAGCCCGAACATCCTACTCGCTGGCGAACCGATGGCCCCAGCGTCCGAGTTGACTCATCTAAAACCTCCGCGTAGACCCATTCATCTGACGTTCCGCACTTCTCGGTTGCGATATGCGCCCCCACTTGGGATCAACTTTTGATTTCTCTATTCGCCTGACGAAGCAAGATCTCGCCGGCCTTGGCTGACACCCTTTCCAGGTCGCGAGTGACGC
>JAKBGV010000085.1 GCA_021837305.1 Actinomycetes bacterium | reverse complement strand
GCGAGGTGCTCGTAGATCAGCGAACGCAGGTCGGCCTCGACGTTGTAGGCGGTCTTGAAGACGTACTGGCGCGACACGATGCCCGTGATACCGGCGATGACGCCCACGACCAGGATCTCGATGACCGCGGTGTGCAGGCTGGCGACGTGTTGGACGAGGGAGCGGTCGATGGCGCCGTTCAGGAGCTTGGGCACCAGGGTCTGGAAGACGAGGCTGATGAACGAGAGGCTGATCGCGACCGTGAAGGTGACCCGGTGTGACGAGATGACGGGGAGAATCCGGCGCCACCACGGCAGCGAACGGTCTCGCGAGATCTGAGCGCGCGGACCGCGGTACGAGGAGTAGACCCCACCCAGGGGATCACTGTCGGTCCGATCGACGTCGATCGGACCGTTCGCCTGCAAAGTCACTGATGCAGCGTACCGGGCGCCACCGCCACCCCGGACCGTGGAGGCGACGCACGATCGCGGCACGACGTAATGTGACGTCGTGCCCACGCCACTCGTCGTCAACCACCCCATCGTCGCCGACAAGGTTCGCCAGTTGCGCGATAGTTCGACGTCCAACGCCGACTTCTTGCGTCTGGCTCGCGAGATCTCCCGTTTTGTCGCCTACGAGGCCTTCCGAGACACACCCACCACGTCGACGACGGTCGACACGCCCGTCGCCTCGGACGCGCCGGCGGTGAAGGTGGACACCGAGTACGTCATCGTGCCCATCCTGCGCGCGGGACTCGGCATGAGTCCCGCGGTCCAAGAGGTGCTGCCGCACACGCGGGTCTGCCTGGTGGGGTTGCGACGGAACGAGACGACGTTGCTGCCCGATGTCTACCTTGACGGCCTGCCCGAGTCGCTGGTGGGCGCCCACGTGGTGATCTGTGACCCGATGCTCGCGACGGGAGGGTCGCTCGACATGGTCCTGTCGATGTTGCGAACTCGGGGGGCGACCGACGCCACCGTCTTGTGCCTGATCGCGGCGCGCCCGGGCGTCGAGTTCGTGCTCTCACGCCACCCCGACGTGACCATCGTGGCCGCCGCCCTCGACGAGGAGTTGACCGACTCCGGCTACATCACGCCTGGGCTCGGCGACGCCGGTGACCGACTCTTCGGTCCGCCGGTTCGCTGATCACTCGCCGATGTCCTCGTTCCAGAGATCGGCGTGGTCGTGGATGAAAGTGCCCAGCAACTGAACGCAGGTCGGGTCGTCCAACACGATGACCTCGACGCCGAGGTCGGCCAGCCACTCGTGCCCGCCGACGAAGTTCACCGCCTCGCCGATCACGACCGCGCCGATGTTGAACTGGCGTACCAGCCCCGAGCAGTACCAGCACGGTGAGAGGGTCGTGACCATCACGGTGTCGCGGTAGTCGCGTCGTCGGCCCGCGCGTCGGAAAGCGTCGGTCTCGGCGTGCACCGACGCGTCGTCTTCCTGGACCCGGCGGTTGTGGCCGGCGCCGAGGAGCTCACCCACGCGCGTGAAGAGCGCGGCGCCAATGGGGATGCCACCTTCGTCGAGGCCGCGCCGGGCCTCGTCGATCGCCGTGGCGAGCATGCGTCGCGCGAGGTCGTGGTCCAGTGGTGTCGAAGCAACAGGCATTGGCTCAGTATGCTCGACCAGCGTGGAACGGCGCACGTACGAGGTGGAAATCGGTTCTCAGCGGGTGTCGTTGCCGGTGGTGGCGCTCAGTGATCAGTTATCGCTCGCCCTTCTCATCACCGTTGATATGGGCGTGCAGTTCATGTCGCGAGCCGGCGAGGAACTCGCGCAATTGCTCGAACCCCACGACGTCGACATCGTCGCCACGGTTGCGACGATGGGTATACCCCTCGCGGTTGAGGTGACACGGCACCTCGGACTCGACCAATACGTGATCTTGCACAAGACGCCGAAGATCCACCTCGCCGACGCCGTCACCGAGTCGGTGCGGTCGATCACCACCGACGCCGACCAGCGACTCCTCTTCGACCGGGCGAGGATCGGCGACGTGGCCGGTAAGCGAGTCGCGATCGTCGACGATGTCATCTCAACGGGCGCCTCGACGGGGGCAGCGCTTCGACTACTTCGCCGGATTGACGCGAACGTCGTCGCGATTGGCACCCTGGTCACCGAGGCATCGGTGTGGCGCACGTCACTGGGCGATGACGCCGCGATGGTCCAGGCGCTCGGCGCGATCCCGGTCTTTCACCCCGACGAGCACGGTGCACTGCGCGAGGATTGGCTCGGCTAGCCGACGAACATCGGGTGACGTTCGGTCCCTTCGCACACCGCTTTCTTGGATATTTAGTCGTTGCTCACGCTGCGCACAGAGAGTTCTAAAGGTGGGTCGCGACAATGGTGATGAGTACATCTTGTCAACCAAAGGAAGGGTTCTATGAACCGAATCACTCGAATGAAGGCGGTACGCCGCGGCACTGTCGCCGCCGCCACGATTGCCGCGCTGGTCGCCAGTGGCGCAGCCATCGCCGGGGCGTCAGGAACGAGGCCCGCGTTTAACACACGGAGTGCACTTGAGCGCACCCACGCGCATCATGCGAACCACGACCATGGACATCATGGGATCCGCCAGTTTGAAGGCGTGATCAGTTCACTGACTGGACCTTCGGGTAGCCCCACGTCGATGGTCGTCACCACTCGTCAGAACACGTCGGTCACGGTGGACTTGACGGCCAGCACCGCGGTCACGATGAAGCACGCATCGGGACCGCTGACGCTCGCCAACCTCGCAACCGGTGAGCGCGTTGAGGTGACCCCGGCATTGGATTCGACGATTACGCCCTTCACGGCTTCGTCCGTGCGGATCCAGGTACCCGAGATCCACCACATCGAAGGTGTCGTGTATTCGATCAATGGCACCTCGTCGATGGTCGTGACGACCTCCGGTAGCGGACAGGTGACCGTCAACTTCACGCCGAGCACCGCGGTCACGATGGAGCACGCGTCGGGACCGCTGACGCTCGCCAACCTGGCAACCGGTGAGCGCGTGAACGTGACGCCGTTGTCGACCTCGGCGCCGGGTAACTACGTGGCCGCGTCGGTGAAGATCCAGGTGCCCGAGATTCACCATATCGAAGGCGTGATCAGTTCACTGACTGGACCTTCGGGTAGCCCCACGTCGATGGTCGTCACCACTCGTCAGAACACGTCGGTCACGGTGGACTTGACGGCCAGCACCGCGGTCACGATGAAGCACGCATCGGGACCGCTGACGCTCGCCAACCTCGCAACCGGTGAGCGGGTCAACGTCACTCCGGCATCAGGCTCAACGCCGACGTCCTTCGTGGCTGCGTCGGTGCGGGTTCAGGCGACGGAGGTTCATCCGATTGAGGGTGTGGTGTACTCCGTCAACGCCGCTACGTCGATGGTGGTGACCACCCGTGACCACGGATCGATCACGGTGTGGTTCACGCCGACAACGTTGGTCGTGACGAATCACACGTCGGCACTGCTCACCTCGACCAGTGTGGTGCACGGTGAGCGCGTGAACGTCACTCCCGCGTCGACCTCGACGCCAACGACGTTCGTCGCTGCCTCGGTGAGGATCCAGGCGCAGGACAAGTAAGTGCGCCACACGGTGCCAGAAGTGAGAAACCCCCGGGCCCTCTGGCCCGGGGGTTTCTCGTTGCCAGCGGGCTCAGCGGTTCGGCTCGAGCTCCTTCTGACGCGCGACCTGCATGCCGACGTAGCCGGTGACCTTTTCGAGGAGGAAGTAGAGGATCGCGGCGACGAGGATGCCCAAGGGGATGGAGAAGTCGGCTCCGCCGTACCACCCGGCGGTGCAGGCACCGTGGGTCAGCGGACCGGCACATGAACCGCCGAAGTGGTTGGAGACGGGCGTCATCCAGTGGAACGGGAAGTTCACCGGCGGGTTTGCCTTCGAGACGGCGATGGTCGAAGCGACGAGTCCGACGACGAAGGCGACGATCGCGTTCCAGTTGACCCCGGTCTTACCCCCGAAGTAGAGGCCGTCTCGGTCGGTGCGTTGTAGCTCGGCGGGGTTGTAGCGGAACCTGCGCAGGATCCAGTCCATGACGAGGATGCCAAACCACGGCGCGATCCACACGATGAGCACATTGACGAACTCCTTCATGTACAAGAAGAAGGTCGACTGGAACATGGCGTAGATGGTGAGTAGGCCCGCGATGACACTGTCCATGATGACGGCCTGATAGCGCTTGAGGCGGATTCCCATCGCCTGGACCGAGACCCCGGAGCTGTAGAGGTCCAGAGAGTTGATGCCAAAGAGCTGAATAATCGCGAAGACGAGGAAGACTGCGACGACCCAGGTGGGGATGAAGTGCTGACCGTTGCTGTAGAGCGCCTGCAGCGGATTCGGACCGCTCCAGAGATTGACCTGCGCTTTGGATGAAATGAAGGTGTAGGTGAGCGCTCCGAGGGTCATCAGCACGATCTCGGGCAACGCGGTACCAAGGAAGACCCACCCGATCACGGCTCCCTTCTTCGTGTCACGAGGTAGGTAGCGCGTGTAGTCATTGCCGCACTCGGTCCAGCCGAGGCCCGACAGGGCGATGGTGAAGGCGAGGCCGGCGGTGTAGATCTCCCACCCGCCGAGGAAGCCCTTGAAGTGCACCGAGCCGTGCTTCACGTCGAAGATCGCGAACAGGACGAAGATCGCGATGAAGGGGATGATGAGGGCGCGCAGGATCTTCACCATGGTCGCGTGA
>JAKBGV010000084.1 GCA_021837305.1 Actinomycetes bacterium | reverse complement strand
ACTCGTTGTATCTCTGGCACTGGCCGATGCTGATTCTGGGTGCCGCCTACCTGGGATCAGAGGACTCCCTCACGATGCGTCTCGTGATCGTCGCCGCAGCCGTCCTCCTGTCGAGCCTCACGTACCGCTTCTTCGAGAACCCCATTCGACACACTCGCGTGTTCGCGGGGCGACTCTGGCGCGGCCTCCTGCTCTGGCCGGTGGCGACCGGGCTGGTCGTGGCCGTCTCGGTCGCGGTCATGCCACCGATTCCATTCGCCGCTGCGGCGGGACCCGCCGTGGCCGAGTCGGCCCCGTTGGCGGTGCGCAACGCGGTGGCGGCCGCGCTCGCCAACGCCGCGATTCCAACGGCCACGTCGCCGGGGCTCGCGGTCGCGTCGAGCGATCACGTCAACCTCGGCAACTGCAGCGCGTATCGCAAGTTGCGCAGCCAGATCTGTCAGCTCGGTGACCCCCACGGTTCGCGCACGATGGTGCTCTTCGGCAACTCGCACTCGGTCATGTGGGAACCCGCGCTCGCCGTCGTGGCGAAACATGAGCACTGGAAGTTCTATCCCGTCGTCAAAGAAGCGTGCGGCTATGACACCTACACCGACCTGGTGCCCGGCCTGAGCCCGAAGAATCAGTGCACGCAATGGTACGAGTGGGCCCGGAGCGTCATCGCCCGACTTCACCCGGACCTCATCATCATGGGTAGCTACACCGCAACGAAGTATTGGGTACGAGGCGAGCAGCGAGCCATCGCCCAGTTGAAGCCGTTGGCCCCTCGGTTCATCCTGTTCAGCGACACGCCACGGATCCCGTCACCGTCGGTCTGCCTGCTCCAGAGTGGGGCCACGCAGAAGACGTGCCTGCGACACGAGACGCCCGCCCGCTTCCAAGACCAGCGTACGGTGAAGCAGATCGCCGCGCTCGCAGGCGTGAACTACCTCGACGTGTCGCCGTGGTTCTGCTGGAACGGGCTCTGTCCGAGCGTCATCGACGGTCTCATCCCCTATTACGACGGTGCACACCTGACGCCCGAATATTCGAAGTTCCTCACCTCGGACGTGCAGCGCGCCATCAACCTGTCGGGCGGCACCGTCGTCCAACCAGTCGCCCTCCCGGGTCCCGCCTAGTCCGCACCGGCCGTGGGCCCGTCGGTTGACTACTCGGTCGCCACGGCGGGCCGGGCGAAGGGCGAGACGGCCGGTCGACCGGACGGAGCGCTCACGATCGAGCGGCCGACGCGTCGACCGGCCAAACCGGTGACCGACAGCGTCGCCCGTCAGGCGGTCCCGTCCACCGCCGGTAGCGCGCGTACTGCGCGCAGCTCGTCCGTGACCACCCGCACCAGTCGGTCGACGTCCGCCGTGGTGGTGAGCGGGTTCATGAAGGTGAACTTGAGCGCCGCGCGACCCTTGATTCTGGTCCGGCCGAGGACCAGCTCACCGCGTACGAGGAGCCGTTGTTGGACCGCCCGTAGGTCGTCGGCACTCGCGCCGGGCGCGTCGAAGACGCACATCACCGCCGTCGGGGGCGCGAGGAGCGACAGGGTTGGCTCGTCGTCGACCGCCTGGGCGGCGTGGGTCGCCAGTGCGACCAGGTGTTCGAGCATCTCGGCGAGCGCGTGACGCCCGAGGGTCCGTAGCGTCACGACCACCTTGGCCGCGTCGAAGCGCCGTGAGGTGTCCAGCGAGCGACCGACGAGGTTGACGACTCCCTCGAGCTCGTCATCTCGGTCGAGGTAGTCCGACGGCACGCGCAGGAGGTCGAACGTGGACGTGTCGCGCACGACCAGGGCACTGGCGTTGAACGGTTGCCACCAGAGCTTGTGGAAGTCGATGGTCACTGAGTCGGCGAGCTCAATACCGGCGAGCCGGGCCCGTAGCCGGTCCGCGAGGAGGAAGGCGCCCGCGACCGCGGCGTCGACGTGGAACCAGCAGCCGAGACGCCGAGCGCGCGCCGCGACCTCGTCCATGGGGTCGATGGCGCCGAGGTCGGTCGTGCCGGCGGTTGCGATGAGGGCGATCACGCGCGAGCCGGCGCGAGTGAGTCGGTCGATCGCCTCGTCGAGCGCGGTCACGTCCAGTGAGCCCGACGGGGTCGACGCGACCGCCACCACCGCGTCACGGCCGAGTCCGAGCTGCGCGGCGGCACGCTGAATGGAGAAGTGCGCCTGATCGCTGCAGAGGATCCGCCAGGTCGAGGCCTCGGCGGGCAATCCCGACTGCAGGACGTCGACCCCCGACCGCATCGCGGCCGCGGACCGGGCGAGCGTGATGCCGAGCAGGTTCGAGGCGGTTCCCCCCGAGGTCATAACACCCGAGGCGGTGGGGCCGAACCCGATCAGGTCGGCGAGCCAGGCCATGAGGTGCAGTTCCACCTCGGTCGCGGCCGGCGACTGGTCCCAGGAGTCCATGGACTGGTTGGTGGCGGCGATGGCGAGCTCGGTGGCGACAGCCGGCACCAGCGTCGGCGGGTGCAGGTGCGCGACACAGGCGACGTCACTCGGCACGACGCCGTGGCGCCAGACCATGGTCGCGAACTCCGCGAGGACGGTCGTCGGGTCACCACCCTCGTCGGGACAGATCGTCACGGCGCGAACGAGTTCACGTAACGCTGTCGGTGACACGTCTGAGCGTGGGGCGTCGGGTGACCCTCGCAGGCTCTCGATGGTCGCAGCGGCCGCGTTCGCCAGGGTGTCGAGGTGCCGGTCGTCCAACGCGACGATGAGGTCCCGCCAGTTCGCCGATTCGTTCACCGATCCGAGCACGTCGTCGCGACGGCGTCCGCGAGGCGAGTGAGACCGTCGCGCAGTTGGGTCTCGTCGATGGTGAGTGGGACGAGCAGCTTGACGGTCGTGTCCCCGGCGCCGCAGGTCTCGACGATCAGCTGGCGTTCGAATGCCGCCGCGGCGATGTCCGCGGCGAGGTCCGTGTCGCCGACGTCGAGACCGCACAGCAGTCCGTTACCGCGGACCGTGAAACGACCCTCACCGGCGCCGAGTGCCATCGTCTCGAGGGCGTTGCGCACGGTGCGGCCGTTCAGTTCGGTCTGCTTCTCCAACGTGGAGTCGACCCAGTAGGTCTCGAGCATCCGCGTCGAGGTCGCGAAGGCCAGGTTGTTGCCGCGGAATGTGCCGGAGAACTCGCCGGCCCCCCAGGTGTCCAGGCCACGCCGGATGAGGTTGAGCGCCATCGGGAGGCCGAGCCCGCTGATCGATTTCGAGACGCACACGATGTCGGGGTCGAGCCCCGAGCCCTCGAAGGAGAAGAACGGGCCGGTGCGACCGACGCCCGCCTGGACCTCGTCGGCGATGACGATGACGCCCGCTTGGTCACAGAGCGTTCGGATGGCGCGCAGGTACAGCGGGTCAAAGGCGCGTGCACCGCCTTCACCCTGGGTCGGCTCGACGATCACCGCGCCGATGAGTTCGCCGTCGACGGGCGTGTGCAGGGTCCGCTCGAGCAGTTCGAGGTCCGCGTCGGTCACGTGCTCGACGAAGGGGAGCGCGACGAAGTCCTTCAGGTGGGCGCTGACCGCGCGCCCGGCCATCGAGGCCGAGATCGAGGACGCCCGATAGGTCATGCCGTGGTAGCTACCGGCAAAGCCGAGCACCGCTCGGCGTCCGGAGATCTTCTGGGCGAGCTGCAGCGCGGCCTCGACGGCGGTGGCCCCGGTCGGTCCGACGGTCTGGACGACCATGTCCAGCTGGCGCGGGGCGAGGACGTAACGCTGCATGGCCTCGAGGAACTGGCGCTTCTCGACGGTGAAGGTGTCCAGACTGTGCGTGAGACGACCGGCGCGCAGGTGCTCGATGGCGACCTCGACGAGTACGGGGTTGTTGTGTCCGTAGGAGAGGGCCCCGGCCCCGGCGAAGAAGTCCAGGTACTGTGTGCCGTCCTCGGCGGTGATGACCGCACCGTGGGCGCTGGCAAAGACGGCCGGCCACCGGCGGCAGTAGTAGCGAACGTTGGATTCGAGCGCTTCGAACAGGTCCATGTCTGATTCCTCTTGGTCGGGGAGCCTTCGATGTCGTCGTGCAGCTCGAGATTCGTGAGGACTCGAGTGTAGTCACCGAGTCCGAAGAAGAGTCATCGATGGTAGCACCGGGCGCGGGCCCGTGGTCCGTGGCCCGCCCGCGGCGAAACGCGGGCGGGCCAGGATCGGACTACGGCAGACGGAAGCCGATGCGTACCACCTTCGAGTCGCCCTTGTGCACGTTGGCGACGCTGATGGTGCACGAGTGCAGGTTGGCGCGCGTCGTGCCACAGAAGCGGCTGCCGATCTTTCCGGTGACGACGCGGAACTTCGTCGCGGGCAACACACCGTTGGCACGGATGGTGACGGCCTTCAATGTACGAAGGTCGCAGCTGGCGGCGCCAGTCGCGCCCGCGAGACACTCGACAATGTAGACGCGATCGCGCGGGATGAACCCGTGCCCGAAGACCGTGACGACCTGCCCGTTGCGCAGGTTGAGCGTGGGACGGGCGTAAAGGGCGCGTACGAATTTCACCTTCTCGAAGTTGAGCTCAATCACCTCTTGCACGGCGTCGGTGCCTGTGACGGTTGCGACGGTAATCACGCAGTCACGCACGTTGGCGGCGGTGGTGCCGCAGGCGCCAGTGCCGATGGTTCCCGTAGTGACCTTGAAGCTCGTCGATGGGAGGGTGCCGTCACTGTTGGCCGTGATCGGTGTCGCT
>JAKBGV010000083.1 GCA_021837305.1 Actinomycetes bacterium | reverse complement strand
AGTCCGACGCGTCGGGCCAGCTCCATCGCGACGGCCTCCGCCTTCACCACGGGGTACGGGTCGGTGCGCGATGAGAACTTCGCGATGAGCGTGCGTCCGGCGTCCTCGAGCAACGCCTTCGGGCGCGTACCGCCGATCGAGGAACCGCGCAGCAGGGCGGCGTCGAGCTCGGGCGAGAACGGCTCGCCGGCCTCGAGCCGCTCGGTGGCCTGCAGCAGCTCCTCCAGGGTTGCTCGGATTGAGCGCGGTACGTAGTCACTCGGACTCGCCTGGAAGTCGAGCGCTCCGATCCGCTCGGAACCCGATTCGAGGAGAAAGGTCAGCGTGCTCGTCCCGACCCCGTCCGAAAGTCGCTCCTCGCCCGCGGTGCGGTGCAGGATCACTCGTCGGCCCCACGCGTCCGGACCTGCATCAGCGATGCAGCCCGCGATGCTCAGTCCCGCGACGGGACGGATCGGACCGGGGCGCAGTGGCAACTCTGGGAAGTACAGCGCAATGGCATCGTCGCGACCCAAGAAGCTCTCACCGTAGCGAAAGGTGATCACAGCGCCGTCCGCTTCCAAGACGCCAGCGACGACCGGCTCGGTGGCACCGGGCAGCCACGCCCAGACGTAGACCTTCGGTGGCATCGACTCAAAAGGCATCGTGATCCCGGTGGGCGGACTCGCGTACGCGGGCGGGTAGGAGTTGGAGGCGCGTGCGCGCGTGTTCGAGCATCGTCGTGAGCGCTCGGCGATCAGGGGCGAACAGGACGATTCCGAGGAGGGTGGCGACCTCAAAGGCCGAACCGAGTTGCACGGTGGGCTCGCCTCGTTCAATCTTGCGTAGGGTGACCGGCGAGATGCCCGCTCGCTCGGCTAGCTCCGTGGTGGTCCAGCGCCGATCGCGCCGAGCCCGGGCGATTTCGACGCCGAGAATCTGTGCCGCGTCAAGGGTTTGTGGGTGAAACGTATGGGGTCGTCGCATCACGTGACCTTTCACAGTGTCGTTATAATATTGCTTAAGTGGCTAAACGATATTATAACGATCTCGCTGCCTGACTGTTGTGACTTCGTCGCGTTGGTCACCGTGACTCGGTGCCACGCTGAACCAACCGACGGTCTTTGACGCAGCGTTATCGTTCGGCGTTTGGTGCACTCTCGTGTTTTTAACGACAATCGACGGGAGATTCACGTCATTGGTGAAGTGTCTACCGTGATGCCCCTGATCGCGCCGATTCTGATACCGGGCGGGCAACGCCGTCTAACCCTGCCCTTGCATGCGGTGGCTCTCGAATTCGCTCGAACGGCCATCTGGTCTCGGGGCTTTGCGCCAAGTCCGAGTGCGCGAACGCCCGGTCACGGCGCTGTTAGTGGTATGCATTATACTACCACTATGAAGAACCTCGACGAGATCCTGACCAGTCTCCGGCGCACGAGTGGACTCTCCGGGCGAGAGCTAGCCCGTCGCGCTGGTACAACGCACTCGGCTCTCATCGACTATGCGAAGGGCCGTCATGACCCAGGATTCTCCACCTTGGAGCGGATCGCCGCGGCCGCCGGCTGCGACCTCATCGTTGAGGTGCGCCCGCGCCTCTCGGCCCCCGAGATTCGCACGCTCGAGATGCACCGAGCTGTAGCAGCCAAGATCGAAGAAAACAACATTGGTGTGCTTGAGCGCGCGCGACGCAACCTGGAAGTGCTGCGTGCGGCGGACACCGGCGCGAACACCGAGCCCTACCTGGCAGCGTGGGAGGACCTCATCGATGGACCAGTCGCCAGACTGATACGGGTGATGACGTCAACCGACCAGGCGGCGCGAGATCTACGCCAAGCGTCTCCGTTCGCTGGCGTGCTCAGCGACGAAGAGCGCCTGGCGGTGATCATGCGTACCGATGGGGTACGAGTCGCAGAAAAGGCCGGCAGATCGCTCGACGACGTCCGCCAAGAGATTGCGGTCGCGATTGGTGCGGGGCGTGAACTGGTAGAGAACCACCCGTGAGACGTGAGGATCTCGATCACATCGTGCGCGCTGCGGGCGACGTGATCAACGAGGACGAGGTCATCGTTGCGGGATCCCAGGCGGCTCTCGCCCAGTTTCCCGAAGGATTGCCAAAACTCGCCACGCTGTCAGTTGAAGCAGACCTGGTGGCACTTGATGATCCGAACGACCTCAAGGCCACCCAGATCAACGGCGCGATCGGAGAAGACACGCTCTTCCATGAGACGTACGGCTACTACGCGGAAGGAATCGGTCGCGCACTTCTGGTCTTGCCCCCTGGCTGGGAAGGGCGAGCTCACCGAGTGACGTCCAGTGGGCAGAGGGACGTGACGGGAATCTACCCCGAGATTCACGACCTAGCGGTTGCGAAGTTGGCTGCCGGTCGTGACAAGGATTTCGCATGGGCTCGCGCTCTCTTCCAGTCTGGCCATCTCGAGCCAGCAACGCTGCTCGAGCGGGCGGGGTCCACGCCACTAGAGCCTCACCAGCAACGTTTCATTCTGGCGGCCGTGCGCGAGGTGCCGCCGCCGGGTCGGCGCTCGCGGCGCAATGTCCGCCGCCTGACCAATCTGTTAGAGCAGACGGGATTGCCCGATCATGAACGGTGATCTGCTCGTACGCGGTGCTTGAATGCGCCATCGTCAGATGAATCGTGGGAGTTTGTGGGTGCCGGGTTAGACGACGTTGCCCGGCCGGTATGTCAGCAGCGTGATCGGGGCATCACGGTAGACACGCCTCACATATGACGTGAATCCCCCGTCGATGCCGCTAGAAACACCAGAACCTCCTCCAAACGCCGCACCCTGCAGCGTTCAGTCGCGATCGCCACGAAACACCCGACGTGACTTCTCCATGAAGGCAATCAGCGATCTCGTAGCGCTGACGGCTCGCGTTCTGGTGTCACGATCCGGTGTGGAGGAGGTTGGCGTATGCACCGGCAAGGACATCGGTCGCTGTTGTCACATCGGTGTCGTCGTTGCCGTGGCCGAGAGAGATCCGAATCGCCCCCATGGCGAGGTCTGGCTCGACGCCCATCGCGAGCAGGGTCGCGGCGGGTGCGTCGATCCCCGCATGACAGGCGGATCCGGTCGAGGCGATGATCCCGGTCGCCACCGCGAGCAGGTCCTTGCCGCGCACGCCGGGAAAGGAGACACTGAGCGTATTGGGCAGGTTCGCGTGCATCGGTGTGTGGCGCACGAGCGTCGGAATCCGTTGCGCCAGGGTGCGCCAGAGGTGGTCGCGCAGCGCAGCCAGTCGGGTGGCCTCACTCGAGCGACGCTGCCCCGCGAGGCGGGCCGCGACACCGAGCCCGACGATGCTCGCCACATTCTCGGTGCCCGGGCGCAGTCCGCGCTCCTGGCCACCGCCGTAGGCGAGTGGGGCGAGACGCACGCCTGAGCGAACGTAGAGCGCCCCGACACCCTTGGGCGCGTAGAACTTGTGACCGGCGATCGATAGCAAGTCCACGCCGAGCTCATTGACGTCGACGTCGATCTTGCCGATGGCCTGGGCGGCGTCACTGTGCACGAGGATCCCGTGGGCCCGCGCCGCGTGTGCCACGTCGGCGACGGGCATGACGGCACCGGTCTCGTTCTGGGCGAGCAGCACCGTCACCAGTGCCACGTCAGTACCCAAGGCGCGTTCCGCGGCGCCGACGTCGAGGACGCCTTCGGTGGTCACCGGCACTCGCGTGACGGTCCAGCCCTGGGCCGCGAGCGCGTCGCAGGTCATTGCGGTGGCGGGGTGTTCGACCGACGAGGTGACAATCCGTCGCCGCGTGGTCGCTGCGGTCGCGGCGACGCCGCGGATGGCGAGGTTAGTGGACTCGGTGCCACCGGAGGTGAAGATGATCTCGTCGACGTTCGCGCCGATGAGGGTGGCGACGGCGTCGCGAGCGTCCTCGAGCGCACTGCGAGCGCGGCGACCGAGTGCGTGGTCGCTCGACGGGTTGCCGAACGCCTCGCGTAAGTACGGCAGCATCGCCTCGAGGACCGCCGGGTCGATCGGTGTGGTCGCGTTGTGGTCGAGGTAGATGGAGTTCTCGGTCATAGCCACCGGCGAAGCACGGTCTGTTCGAAGGCGACCTTGCCCCAGTGTCGGGTGCGCGACGGTGCCGTGACCGTGACCGCCGGCGCGGGCTCGGCGAAGAAGTCGCCCGATCCGTAGCCCGCCTTGGAATAGCCCGACTCGATGAAACAGCCGCCGTGGCCGTCGAAGCGGGCGCTGGGTGGTCGACCCTCGATGCGCGAGGCGATGTTGTCGGCGACGACGAGTGCCTCGGCGTGGGCGAAGACGCCCGCTCGCGGGAGTGGTTTGCCGATACTGAGGGGCAGGTGGACGTTGTCGCCGATTGCGTAGACGTGGGGAAAGGTGGTCTCGAGCGTGCTTCGCTCGGCCTCGATCCAGCCCGACGTACCGACGAGTGTCGAGTCGGCGAGGACGCGTGGCGGTTGGATCGCCGGCATGTAGACGAGCAGGTCGAACGGCTCGCTCGCCCCGTCGGCGAAGTTGGCGTGGCCGGGCTCGACCGTGGTGATCTGGTGGCCGGGGTGGTAGTCGATGTCACGCTGGGCGAGCAGTGCGGTGACTGCGGCTGAAACGGTAGGACCGGCGACACCCATCGGTGCCGGTTCGGCGCTGTGCAGGGTGATTCCTACCCCGCCGCGCACCCCTCGCCGGTGGAGTGTTTCGTCGATGAGCAACGCCGACTCATACGGCGCGGCCGGGCACCGGTAGAGCGGGGACGCGGTCACGACGAGGACGCGACCGGCGGTCTCAGTCTCGAGGCGTTGGTGGAGTCGTGTCGCACCCGCCAGGGTCGCGTAGGTGTAACCGTGGTCTTCGAGGCCTGCGACGGTTCCGGTGGCGTAGTC
>JAKBGV010000082.1 GCA_021837305.1 Actinomycetes bacterium | reverse complement strand
TCACGTTGCTCGTTGACCACGCCCGGCCAGTCGCGGGACTCTCGGCGAACGACATTTCGGTCTGGGGGATGGCACTTAACGGTGTGGCGAACACGTGGCGCTCGGGCTTCGGAGTAACGGCGGGCGGTGGTTACGTATACGTGGCTGGTCCCATGACCGTGACAGAACTCGCCCAGGTGTTGGTGCGCGCTGGCGCAGTGCGCGCGATGGTGCTCGATATGAATCCTCTGTGGCCGGTATTTGCGACCTATCGCCCTTCGCGCGCCAATGGTTTCGCTTCGCCCGCGAACGGAACCGATCTCGTGTCTACGATGCTTCAGGGCCCTGCCCGGTTCTTTCAGCCCACTTACAGTCGCGACTTTGTCACGATGTCGGCGCGCTGATGCTCGCTCAGTACTGAGCGGATACTTCCGTCGTCCGTGGTCGGCCATAATCCCGCATTGAGAAACTCGACGATCTCATCACGTAAGGCGGTCGCTCCACGCGACAGGGTGTGTCGTACGTCGCGCACGAGGCAGATTGTTCGTTCCATCACCTGGTCGTCGATGTGGATCACGTGCAGGTCATTGTTCATCGTCGCGACGATGCTCGGCACGATGGCGGCCCCGATCCCTGCTGCGACGAAGGAGTGCGCGGTTGCCATCTCCGCGCCGTCAATCGCGATCGTCGGTGCGAAGCCGGCCTTCTCGAATGCGGCGATGGTGGCGGCGCGCACGTCGTAGCCCTGGTGGAACATGACCAGCGGCACGCCACGCAGCTCGCGGATCGCGATGGTGTCGCGTGTGGCGAGTTCGTGGTCAACGCCGACCACGACCACCATGCGTTCGATCGCGAGCACGGTCTGATCGAGGGTCTCGTTGACGAGCGGCCCGACGACCAGGGCGAGGTCGAGGGTCCCGGCTTCGATGGACTGGGCGATCTCTTCGGAGTGGCGCTCGACGAAGGAGATCGAGACGTTGGGGTAGCGGGAACGGAACCGCGCGAGCACGAGCGGTAACAAGGTGGCACCAATGCTCGGCGTCGTGCCGATCGTGACGTGGCCGCGGCGTAGACCGTCGAGATCGTCGGCGCCCTGGAAGACCTCGTCGACGCCGCGCAGCACGCGACGCGCGAGGGGCAGCAGGCTCGTACCCGCGTCGGTGAGGGCGATGGGTCGTCGACCGCGGTGAAAGAGCGAGACGCCCAGGACCTGTTCCAGGCGGTGGATCTGGGCGCTGATCGATGGCTGGGCGAGACGCAGCTCGTCGGCCGCGGCGGTGAACTGCCCCTCATCAGCGACAGCGACGAAGCAACGCAACTGCTGGAGGGTGAGGTCTCGGGCGCTGAACATAGAACAAACCTATCAAAATAACCAAAACAATTGATTGGAAATCTGTAGTTGTGAACTTTACATTGGAGTTATGCGCACATTCAAGATGATTTCAGCCCCCGTGCTAGTTGGCGTGCTTACCGTTTCGGCGATGGGTATTGCCCCGAGTGTGGGAGCCACCACTATCCATCAGTCCACTGCCAGCATCGTCGCTCACGCGGTGAAGCCCAAGCCCAAGATCGTGAAGGTCGCCTTCAAGGGGACCTACAAGGGAACCATAGCGATGCTGTGGTCCTCCACGGGCGTCAAGGCGACGGCAGTGACCGGCACTGGTTCGGCCACGTACCTCGGAGCGAGCAAGCTCTCGGGAACCGGTTCGGCCCCCGCGTCCAACACCTGTGACCCACTCACCGGTACGGGCACGCTGATCGGCGCGGGCAGCAAGCTCGTGCTCAGGATCATCGCACCGGCGACGTCTCAGGCCTGCGCTGCGGGCCAGGCGGCGCCGACGTCGGTGAGCGTCAAGGGAATCGCCAAGGTCCTGAGCGGGACGGGCAAGTACAAGGGCGTCACGGGAACGTTGAAGTTCACCGGGTCGTTCTCGATCAAGTCCACCACCGCGGGATCCAGCGAGACCGACGCGTTCAGCGCTGCCCTGAACGGCGTTTTGAGCATCAAGAAGTAGTGCCCGGACTAATCGATAGAGGAGGAAGAAGTATGAAGCGAGTAGTAGCAGCCTTAGCCGCGGGGGCCCTGTCCCTGAGCGGGGCGGCCCTAGTGGGAATGGGGACGGCGTCCGCGGACTCCACCACCACGACCACGGCGGCCCCGACCACGACCACCACCCTCGGCCCGCCGATCCAGGGCACGGCGAACGTACCCGTCTACATGAACGTCGACACGGTCGTCGGTGGCGGTGGCACCGGGATCTTGAAGGCGCCGGTCGGCTGCGCGATGACCAACGAGTTCTACGTCGGCCAGACCGTGGTGTTTCGCATGTCGGGTGTCAACGTCGCCACTGGTGGCACGCCCCTTACGCCGAACAACGTGATCAGCGCCAACGTGGTCATCCCCGGCATCTCCACGCCGTTCCCGATGAACTACGGCAACCACGGCACCGTGGCGTTCTGGACCTACGGCTGGAACACGGCGTCGTACCCGACACTGGGCGTCGTCAACTTCAAGATCGTGGTCACGACCAAGGCCGTCCCGGCGGTGACCAAGTTGCACCGCGTGAAGGTTGGCAAGCGCTACGTCATGCGGCGCTACATCGTCAAGCCGGCCGTGCCGGGTAAGAGTTACACCTTCACCCAGGCCGGAACCGCGACACCGTCCCAGCTCACACTGAACGCCATCCCGGCGGCCTGAACCTATGGCTACGGCGCCCTCGGACTAGTCCGAGGGCGCCGCGCCGTACCACCGACACTCGCATCGCTGGCGCGCTAACCCTACTTCCTTGAAAGGGAAATCATGATCCTGACCCGTCACGCCACAAGAAGGGCGATGGTGATTGTCGCGGCAGGGATGCTCCTGCCCCTCACGGTCACCGCAACGAACAGCGGGGCGGCCGACACGACCTCCACCCTGATACCGACCAACCTGGTCGCTCCGGCGATCCCCAACGTGCCCGCGCTGCCCGGACCCGTCACGCCGACCTTCACGTTGAGCCCGACCATGGGCAACCTCACGGTCACGCCCAATCAGGGGGTCGAAGGCGCGCCCCTGACCATCTCGGGTAGCGGACTGCCCGCGTCAACGAGCGTCGCGATCGCCTGGTCGACGTCGAACGTCACGTGGGTCCTCAGTCCCCAACCCGACACGGTCAACTACCTCGGTCGGACCTCGACCAACTTCTTCGTGACTCTCGCCACGGTGACGACCAACGCCAGTGGTTCCTTCAGCTACGCCACGACGGCGCCGGTCGACTTCGGCGGGACCCACGACATCTACGCGGTCGTCAACAACGTGGCCGTCGACCACGCCGGGTACGAACTCCTGCGCACGCTCACGGTCTCGCCGCGCAGCGGCCCGATTGGCACGCCCATCCACATCACCTACACGGGGATGGGCGCCACGCTCTACACCGGTGGCGCGGCGGTGCTCTACGACAACCACTTCTCCGGTGAGATGACGGCCTTCTGGACCCGGGGTACCGCGTCGGTCACGATCCGCGCCGCGGGCGCGGTCGGACCACACCTCATCCAGGTGGCTGACGCCCTCAGCTCGATGTACATGAACATCATCCAGTCGCCGGTCCCCTACGCCAACGGTGGGGTCGCGACGTTCACCGTCACCAAGGGTCATGCGTCATTGGCGCCGTCAATCAGTTGGCCGACGTCGGTCGCGCCCACCCTCAAGATGGTGACCACGCTCTCCAATGCGGGACTCGATCCCAAGTCCGACGCGGTCGCCGCGGCCTCGCCGACCGACGGGCCCGTCGGGACCAAGGTGAACCTCACGGTGACCGGTCTGTCCGGCGCCGGTCCCTACCAGCTGGCCTGGGCCTCGGTGCAGGGCAGCCGCGTGAACTGCGCGTCGGCGTCGTGCTGGGCGTACATTTCGGTGCCTCTCGGCACGGCGAGCGCGAGTGGGGGGACGTTGAACACGACCGTGACGGTCCCCGACGGTCTCGGTGGCTGGCACGTCATCCAGGTCCTCAACGGCTCGACGGTCGAGGCGCAGACGCCCTTCTACGTGAAGGAGTCGATGGTGCCGTTCTACTCGGCCAGTGGCAAGTTGCTCAGTGAGGCGATCGCCACGGCGAACGACGCCGCGACCCCCGCCGCCCTCGCGGTCGGTCAGTCCGGAACGGGCACCTACACCTTCAAGCAGGGCCAAGAGATCACCATCAGCCTGAAGGGCGTTGGTTGGACCCAGCTCGACAACACCCTCGGGGTCGACTACGACAACGCGTACATCGGCTACGGTTGTGGCTTCAACTCGAACGGGTACACGGTGATCCACCTGCGCGCGACGGGCGGTCCCGGGATCCACCTCATCGATCTCTACCCCCAGCTCTACACCCAACAGCCATCGTTCGCGAACACGCCCTACGGCATGGCCCCGGTACTGACCTACGCCCGAGACTTCCCGGGTCTCGCCCTCGGTTACCAGGTCCCGTCGATGCACTTCGCCATCCGGATCGTCAAATAGGTCGCATACCTCCCAGCTGCGAGTGCCAGCGCCTCGCCCCCCGTGCGCAGGGGGCGAGGCGCTGACATGTCCGGGCGAAAGCCCACCCGAACGCTAGACGGAACCCTTCGACCTGTCACGTCACTGCGCCTGCGGCGACGTCACGGTGGGTCCTCCGTGAGCCGTACGCTCGCAGTCGCGCTCGATGGCTCGCCGTCCACCTACTCGTGTCGTGCTGGCTCGTCTCGCCACAGGTGGTCACCCGCGATCGCGAGCAGGCTCGGCAGGAGCAGGCTGCGCACGACGGTCGCGTCGACGAGGACCCCAATCGCGAGACCGGCCCCGAGCTCTTGGAGACCGGCGACGTGGCCGGCGATGAAGCCGGCGAGCGCCGCGACCATGATCACCGCGGCGCTCGTGACCACGCCGCCGGTGGTGGCGAGGCCCTCGACGA
>JAKBGV010000019.1 GCA_021837305.1 Actinomycetes bacterium | reverse complement strand
TCAACATCGAGACGGGCAGCGAGCCCGACTTCGCGGCTCGTGACCCCTCGGGCACGCCGTTCAGGTAGCGGTTCGTGAGGAGCCCCTGGGCGAGGGGGGAGAAGGCGATGCACCCGACGCCCTCGGCGCCGAGCACGTCGAGCAGTTCGTCCTCGATCCAGCGGTTGAGCATCGAGTACGAGGGTTGGTGGATCAAGAGCGGCGTGCCGAGTCGCTGCAGGATCGCGATCGCCTCGAGCGTGCGACTCGCGGAGTACGAGGAGATGCCCACGTAGAGGGCCTTGCCCTGACGCACCGCGTGATCGAGCGCGCCCATCGTCTCCTCGAGGGGGGTCGTGGCGTCGAAGTGGTGGTGGTAGAAGATGTCCACGTAGTCGAGCCCGAGACGCGTGAGGCTCTGGTCGAGGCTCGATAGGAGGTACTTGCGCGAGCCGAGGTCGCCGTAGGGGCCGGGCCACATGTCCCAGCCGGCCTTGGTGGAGATGACGAGCTCGTCGCGCAGCCCCGCGAAGTCCTCGCGCAGGATGTGTCCGAAGTTCGTCTCGGCGCTGCCGTAGGGGGGTCCGTAGTTGTTCGCGAGGTCGAAGTGGGTCACCCCGCGGTCAAAGGCGCGCCGCAAGATGGCGCGCTGGTCGTCGATGGGTCGGTCGTCGCCGAAGTTCTGCCAGAGGCCGAGCGAGATCGCCGGCAGGGCGAGGCCGCTCGTGCCGCTGCGGCGATACGGCATCGAGTCATAGCGGGTCGGGGAGGGCTGGTACACGTTCATGAGGCCAGCGTAGCGACGGCGGTGAGGAAAGTCCGTGGTGGGGGGCCTTGTGTAATACCTGACTAAGTTAATAAGATTTCTAGTAATTAACCGGACGACCCGAAGGACGACATGACCGTCACCCAGCCCACCAGTTCGCCCGTCGAGACGATCAAGGCGGCGAGCGACCTGCTGCGCGGCGCGCTCTTCGCAGAGCTCGCCGCCCCCGAGGCGAACGTCTCGGGGGACGCCGAGCAGTTGCTCAAGTTCCACGGCGTCTACGCCCAGGACGACCGCGACCAGCGCCGGGCCCGGTCACTGGCCGGCGAGGCCCTCGCCTACAGCTTCATGATCCGCGTGGCGATCCCCGGCGGTCGCCTGACGACGGCCCAGTGGCTGGCGCTCGACACGGTCGCCGACGACGTCGCCGACGGCTCGATCCGGCTCACCACGCGTCAGGCCGTCCAGTTCCACGGCGTCGCGAAGTCCGATCTGCGAACCGTGGCGACGACCCTGCACGGGCACCTGCTCACGTCCTTCGCCGCCTGTGGCGACGTGGTGCGAAACACCGTCACCTGCCCCGAGCTCGCCCTCGACGGGGCGAGTGACCCGCGCCGCGACGTCGCCACGCGCATCGCGCGGGCCTTCAAGCCCGCGACGCGCGCCCACTTCGAGATCTTCGTCGACGGCGTCCTCGCTGCCTCGGGCGGCGACGTCGAGCACGACTTCTACGGCGAGACCTACCTGCCGCGCAAGTTCAAGGTCGCGATCGCGAACCCGGGCGAGAACTGCGTGGACGTCTACGCCCAGGACCTCGGCCTGGTGCCGGCGACCCACCCCGAGGTCGGCGAGGGGTTCGTCGTGCTAGTGGGTGGCGGGCTCGGCCGCTCCTACGCCCAGGAGGACACCTTCGCCCGGCTCGCCGAGCCGCTCACCTTCGTCACCCACGACGAGGTCATCGAGCTCATCGGCGCGGTCGTGGACACCTACCGCGACCTCGGGGACCGCAGCAACCGGCGCCGGGCGCGGCTGAAGTACGTCGTCGCCGACGGCGGGATCGCGAGCTTCGCCGCCGAGGTCTCGCGCCGCTACGGACCGCTGCGCGCGCCGATCGAGGTCCACCTCGCCGCGGCCGACGACCACCTGGGCTGGCGCGAGGAGAGTGACGGGCGCTGGCGCCTCGGGATCCGCGTCGGCGCGGGGCGCGTGCGCGACGTCGCCGAGGGGCGTGGACTACGAAGCGCGCTGCGCGAGGTGCTCGACGGGCGCGACCTCACTCTCGTCGTCACGGCCCAGCAGGATCTCATCGTCGCGGGCGTGGCCGATGACGACCGGTCCGTCGTCGATGAGGTGCTGCGCCGACACGGTGTGCGCAGCCTCACCGAGCTCGGCGCGGTCGAGCGCACGGCGCTCGCCTGCCCCGCGCTTCCCACCTGCGGCCAGGCCCTCGCCGAGGCCGAGCGGGTGCTGCCCGCCGTCGTCGACGCCGTCCAGGGCGAGGTTGACCGGCTCGGCGGCACGCGGCGCATCCAGCTGCGCATGACGGGATGTCCGAACGGGTGCGCCCGTCCCGCGGTCGCCGAGGTCGGGGTCGTCGGGCGCACGAAGAGCACCTATGACGTCTACCTCGGTGGCGGGCCGCGCGGTGACCGCCTCGCGCGGGTGGTGCGCGAGAAGGTGAAGCTCGACGACCTGCCCGAGGTGCTGCGCCCCCACCTCGAGCGCTGGCGCGACGAGGGACACGAGGGCGAGGCTTTCGGCGACTTCTTCGACCGGGTCACTCCGTCGTGACGGTCTTCCTCGTGGGGGCGGGACCCGGTAGCGCCGACCTCTTGACGCTGCGCGCGCTTCGCACCCTCGAGCACGCCGAGGTCGTCGTGCACGACCGGCTCATCGGCGCCGAGATCCTCGCGCTCGTCCCACCCGCGGCCGAGGTCTACGACGTCGGCAAGACCCCCGGCGGCCCCGACAACCAGGACGCGATCAACGAGCTGCTCGTGCGCACCGGGCGCACTGGGCGCACCGTGGTTCGCCTGAAGGGTGGCGACCCCTTCGTCTTCGGGCGCGGTGGTGAGGAGCTCGCGGTGCTCGCAAACGCCGGGATCGACTGGGAGGTCGTGCCCGGGATCACCTCGGCCTTCGCCGCGCCGCTCGCCGCGGGGATCCCCGTCACGCATCGGGGCTCGTCCTGTGGGGTCGTGGTCGTGAGCGCCCGGGGCTGTGAGCGCGACCCCGAGCTCGCGCGTCTCGCCGCCGCCGGGCTGACGATCGTGATCCTCATGGGGGTCGCGCGACGCGCGGCGATCGCGGCGGAACTGATCGAGGGCGGCCTTGACCCCGCGACCCCGGTCGCGGTGGTGGAGCGGGCCTCCACGCCCGAGGAGCGGGTCCAGCGCGCCACGGTGGGCGAGCTTTCCGCGATGACGGTGGCGGCCCCGGCGGTGATCGTCATCGGTGCGGTGGCGGCTCTCGACCTCGTCGGCGTGACGGCCCCGCGATGATGCTCCCGGTCGCCCTGGACCTCGCGGGCCGGCCGGTCACGGTGATCGGGGCCGGTTCGGTCGGCGTGCGAAAGGTCGCCCAGCTGCTCGAGGCCGGCGCGGTCGTCACGGTGATCGCCGAGGTGGTGCGCGCGCCGCTGCCGACCGGGGTCGCCACGGTGCGGGTCCGCCGCTACCAGCCCGGCGACCTCGCCGGGGCTTTCCTCGTCGTGGCCGCGACCGGCGACCCCGAGGTCGACGACCAGATCGTCGCCGAGTCGGCCTCGCGCGGCCAGTTGCTCAACGTCGTCGACGACCCCTCGCGCTGCTCGTTCTACTTCACCGCCCTGCACCGCGACGGCGACGTCGTGGTCTCGGTGTCGACCTCGGGGTCGGCACCCGCCCTCGCGAGTTGGGTGCGCGACCGCATCGCGGCGAGCCTGCCGAGCGGCCTCGGTTCGCTCGCGAGCGAGCTCGCGGCACTACGCGAGGCGCGCCACCACGACGGGGCGAGCACCGAGGGACTCGCGTGGCGCGACTGGATCGACGCGTGGAGCCGCGGCGACGAGTTAGAGGCCCGAGAGGCGCCGGATGGGACGCGCGAGCGCGGCGTTGTCGTCGGACCCGTGACCCTGCGCGATGACGCCGTCCTCGAGGGTCGCCGCCAACGCGGTGACCGGTAGGACGGCACCGACGGACTTGGCGAGCTCGAGCCCGATGCCGAGGTCCTTGCGGTGCAGCTCGATCTTGAAGCCGATCGGGTAGTCGTCGTCGATCATTCGCTGGGCGCGGTTCGACAGGACCCACGAGCCCGCGGCGCCGCCCTCGAGGGCACCGATGACCTTCTCGGCGTCGAGGCCCGCCTTCAGCGCGAGCACGACTCCCTCGGCCACGCCGAGGTAGGTGCCCGCGAGGATGACCTGGTTGATGGCCTTCGCCCACTGGCCGGCCCCGACCGGTCCGAGGTGGGTGACCGTGCGGCCCATGGCTGCGAGGACGCTAGTAGCGCGCGCCACGTCGGCCTCGGCCCCGCCGACGAGGATCGTGAGTGTCGCGAGGCGCGCGCCCTCCGAGCCGCCGGTGACGGGTGCGTCGATGAGGGCGACCCCGCGCTCGGCCAGACGAGCGGCGAACTCGGTCACCTTGGTCGGACTGATGGTCGAGCAGTCGATCACGAGCGAGCCCGGGGCGAGACCAGCGGCGAGCCCCGATTCGCCAAAGAGCACCGCCTCGACCTGGGGCGAGTCGGTGAGACAGGTGACGACGACGTCACAGGCCGCCCCGAGTGCGGCCGCGCTCGACGCCTCGGTCGCACCGAGCGCGATGAGGTCCTCGGCCCGGCCGGGGGTCCGGTTCCAGACGGTCAGGGGAAAGCCCGCTCGGGCGAGGTTGGCCGCCATGTGGACGCCCATGGTGCCCAGTCCGGCGAAGCCGATCCGTTCGGTCGGTGTTGATTGCGTCGTCATGCGTGCTCCTTCTCGTCGGGGTGGGCGGCACGCATCGCGGCCGAACGAAGTAGGGCCGAGTCTGAGGCGACGGCCACGAACGAGAAGCCGTGGTCGTGGTACCAGGCGGCGGAGGCGGGGTCGCCGGCGAGGATGCCCGCGGCCTTGCCGGCGTCGCGTGCAGCGGCCGCGACCCGGTCGAGGGCGGCGCGGAACGGGGCTGACTCCAGTTGACCCGCCACACCGAGCGACGTCGAGAGGTCACTCGGCCCGATGAAGAGCACGTCGACGCCCTCGATCGCGGCGATGGCCTCGACTTGCTCGAGCGCCGAGGTGGACTCGATCTGGACGATACCGAGGATCGAGTCGTTCACCTCGCTGGCGCTGCGGGTATCGGCACCGAAGGATCGGGCCCGGTTGTAGCCCGCGACGCCGCGGTCGCCGCGCGGTGGGTACCAGAGGTGGCGAAGCGCGTGCTCGACCTCCTCGGGGGTGTCGAGGCGCGGGAACATCACGCCGAGCGCGCCGAGGTCGAGCACGTGGCCGACGCGGATCCGTTCACTCGACTCGACGCGCGCCACGACCGGCACGCCGTGGGCGGCGCCGGCGAGGATCTGGCCGACGAGACCGTCCTCGCCGCCCGCACCGTGCTCGAGGTCCACGAGCAGCCAGTCGAAGCCGCTCAGCGCGCAGACCTCGGCGACGAGGGCCGAGCCGAGGTTGAGGAAGGTGCCCCGGGTGGGCAGGGCGCTGCGGACCTGCTCGATGAAGGTGGCCATGGCATCCTTTCGGCGGCGCCGGTGGCAGTGGACGCGGCGGTGCGCTTCAAGGTTAACCTCGGTGACCGGACGTGAAACGAGCGTCGCGAGGGAGGTGTCCGATGTCGATGAGCCGAATCGTCTCGATCCACATCACGCCGGTCGCCTTTCATGACCCGCCGTTGCTCAACGCCGTCGGCGTGCACGAGCCCTTCGCGATCCGTGCGGTGCTCGAGGTGGCGACCGAGGACGGCATCGTCGGTCTCGGCGAGACCTACGGCGACGAGGGCCATCTCGAACGCCTGGCCCGCGTCGCTGCGGACCTGATCGGGGTGGACGTCTTTGACACGAGCGACGTCGCTCGCCGCTGCACTACGACGCTCTCGGGGTCGGTCGGGGCCGACCGCCACGGCCTCACCGGTCACATCACCGCGACCGGCACCGCGCTTCGGGTGTACTCGAGCTTCGAGGTGGCCCTGCTCGACGCACAGGGCAAGCTCCTCGGGCGTCCGGTGTCGGACCTGCTCGGCGGTGCCGTACGCACCCACGTGCCCTACTCGGCGTACCTCTTCTACAAGTGGGCCGCCCATCCCGGCGCGGCGCCCGACCGCTACGGCGAGGCGCTCGACCCCGCGGGCATCGTCGAGCAGGCGCGCGCGATGCTGTCGACCTACGGCTTCGGCGCGATCAAACTGAAGGGTGGGGTCTTCTCGCCGCGTGAGGAGATCGACGCGGTGCTCGCCCTGCGCGAGGCCTTCCCCACGTTGCCACTGCGCCTCGACCCGAACGCGGCCTGGACGGTGCCCACGTCGATCGAGGTCGGTCGCGAGCTCGACGGCGTGCTCGAGTACTTAGAGGACCCGACGCCCACGATCCCCGGCATGGCCGCGGTCGCGCGCGAGGTCCCCATGCCGCTCGCGACCAACATGTGCGTCGTGGGTTTCGAGGACATCGCCCAGGCGGTGGCCGAGGGCGCGGTCTCGGTCATCCTCTCGGACCACCATTACTGGGGCGGGCTGCGCGAGTCCCAGTCTCTCGCGCGCATCTGCTCGACCTTCGACCTCGGGCTGTCGATGCACTCGAACTCACACCTCGGCATCAGCCTCGCGGCGATGACCCACCTCGCGAGCGCCGTGACGAACCTCACGTACGCGCTCGACACTCACTGGCCCTGGAAGGACGAGGACGTGATCGTGCCGGGCGTGCTCGACTTCGTCGACGGCGCCGTCGCGGTGCCGACGGGCCCGGGGCTCGGCGTCGAGCTCGACCGAGACGCGCTCGCGCGCCTGCACGAGCAGTACCGCACGTGCGGGGTCAGCGAGCGCAACGACTCGCGCTACCGCCAGTCGATCGAACCCAACTACGACCCGAGTGTGCCACGCTGGTGATCGTCGGCTACGCCTACCCCTGGGACTTCGAGGGCGACCCCGCGGCCGCCACACGCGCGGCCGAGCTGGGCTGTGACGCGGTCGCACTGGCCGCGACCTACCACTCGAGCCGCACGCTGAGCCCCCTACACCCCACGCGGCGCGTGTTCGAGGTGTCGACCTCGGCCGCCTACGTTCCCCTGCGACCCGAGGCGTGGCGGGGCCACCGGCTGGTGCCCTCGCGTCCGAGCTGGCCGGGCGGTGAGACGGCTTTTACCACCGCCGCGCACGACCTTCGCGAGGTGGGCCTCGACGTCGCGGCGTGGATCGTCGTGACCCACCACGACGAGCTCGGGCTCGCCAACCCCGACCTCGTCGTGCGAAACGCCTACGGTGACCCCTACTCCTACGCGCTCTGTCCGAGCTCGCCCGAAGTGCGCGAGTACGCGTGCACCCTCGTGGACGAGGTCGTCGCGGCGAGCGGCGTCGACCGGGTCGTGCTCGAGGCCTGCGGGCCCATGGGGTTCGCCCACTCCGGCGTGCACGACAAGGTCGAGTACGCCGGCTACGACGCGGTCGCGCGCGACCTGCTCTCGATCTGCTGCTGTGCGTCGTGCGCGCGAGCCTTCGCGGCCAACGGACTCGACGTGGACGACGTCGCCCATGGGATCCGACGGGGACTGCGCGACGCGGTGGGCTCCTTCGACGAGGCCTTCGACGCCGCGACCGCGCGCGCCGTTCGCACCACACGCGCCGAGATCGGGGCCTCGCTGCAGCGCGCCGTGCTCGATGGGCTCGACGCGGCGTACCCCGAGGTCGCGGTCACCATCCACGGCTCGCTCACCCCTGGAGCGACGGGCTCGTTCCCCGAGGTCGGCGGCGAGGTCCTCGCTCGGGTCGCAACGGTGGTCGCGAACGCCTGGGACGCGGCGAGCGCGCCCGAGGAGATCGCCGAGCTCGCTGGCGCCACGGCCGAGGGGACCCGGCTCGGGGCCTACCTGCGTCTCGACCGCGGTTGGGATGAACCGGTGATCGAGCCGCGCGTCGCGCAGTATCGCCGCGCCGGGGTCGACGAGTGGCACCTCTATCACCTCGGGCTGCTGGGCGCGCGGGGACTGGCGACGATGCATCGGGTCATCGAGGCCGCCCGGGCCGGCGAGGGCTCACGGTGACCGAGACCGTGCTGATCACCGGGTCGGCCGGCGAGATCGGCCGGCACCTTCGTCGCACGCTGCGCCGCGACGGCCGACACCTGGTGCTCGTCGACGTCGCCGAGCAGGCCGGGCTCGAGGCCGGCGAGGACGCCGAGATCGTGACGGCGTCCTTCACCGACGCGCGGGCCTTCGGCGAGGCCTGCGCTGGCGTGGACGCGGTCATCCACCTCGGTGGGCTCTCGACGGCCGGGTACCGCTTCGCGCAGTACCTCGAGGTGAACGTCGAGGGGACCCGTCAGGTGCTCGAGGCGGCGCGCGAGCGCGGGGTCGGGCGCGTCGTCTACGCGAGCAGCCACCACGCCGTCGGGTTCCACCCCAATGCCCCGGGCACGGTCGTGCCCGACTACGTCTTTCCGCGTCCCGACAGCTACTACGGCGTCTCCAAGGTGGCCGGCGAGGCGCTCGCCAGCCTCTACCACGACCGCTACGGCCTCGACGTGATCTGCGTGCGCATCGGCTCGTACCGCGAGGTGCCGACCGATCAGCGCACCCTGTGGAACTGGCTCTCACCGGGGGACTGCACGCGCCTGTTCGAGGCGACGCTTCGCGCGCCCGCACCGGGCTATCGAGTCGTGTGGGGGGTCTCGGCGAACACGCGTCGCATCGCCTCACTCGACGAGGCTCGTCTCATCGGCTACGCGCCCGAGGACGACGCCGAGGACTACGCCGACGTGGTCTCACCCGACCCCGAGCCCTGGGACCGGATCGGCGGGCTCTACAGCGAGCCGACGATCGACGACCCGCGGGGACCGAGTACCGCGACGTAGAGGTCACAGAGGTTCCAACCCGTGTGCCCGCCCGCGATCAACTGGCCGAGCGTGGCGAGCCCGCGGTGGCTGTCGTTGTCGGCCTTGATCGCGGCCCAGTCGAGCCCAGCCTCGTCCACCCGACGGCGGGTTGACTCATCGACCCAGGCGCCCGCGACGCCCTCGACGTAGTCGCGGCCGTCCGACGAGCGCGCGACGAAGCTCGCGTTCGCGCCGAGCGAGGCGAGCACCGGTGCCATCGTCCAGGCGAACTCCTGACACCGGCCACCGACCCCAGAACCGCGCACGTGGACGGTGACCTCGCCGACGCCGAGCACGCAGTGGCGCCCGGGCCGGGCCGCGAGGTCGCGAAGCGCGGCGGCGAATCGGGCGGCGAGGTCATCCACGTCGCCCTGGAGCGAGTCGCCGAGGGAGTGGACCTCGTAGCCGAGGGCGGCCGCGCGTGCCGTCGCGTGTTCGAGCAGGAGGGCGGGGTCGGCCACCACGAGGTTGTCGTGGTGGGTGGTGACCGGGCGCTGCATCACCGCCCCTCGGCTCGAGACGGCCGCCTCGACGCGCGCGGCGAGTGGCCCAGCGGGTATCGCGACACGCTCGAGCAGCGCGGCGACCTCCGTGGACGACGGCGTGAACTCATAGGTGAGCCCAGACGCCACCCAGGGGGCGCCCGAGATGACGTTGTCGACCATGATGAGGGCGCGTGAGTCCGGCGTCGTGACCTCGCGCAGGACCGCGCCCCCGGCGATCATCGACGTGGCCGCGCGCAGCCGGTTCAGCGTCGTGATGTCGACCCCGGCGCCGAGCGCCGCGCGCCAGAGCTCGGCGAGTCCGTCGAGGCCGAGGGGGTCCGCCGGCCACGCGCACAGGCTCGAGGCGCCCCCCGAGACGAGAAAGAGTGTGAGCTCGGCTTCGGTCGGCTCACGAAGGAACTCGACCAGGCGATGGGCGGCCGCGAGGCTGCCCGCGCCGGGCACGGGGTGCTCGCCCACGACCACGGCGTCGTCGTCCCGGCGTCGCGCGGCGCCGCTCGCGTCGCTGATGACGAGTCGCCGGCTCACCCGTGCGCCGAGCGCGGACCGCGCGGCGTCACCCATCTCGCCGGCCGCCTTGCCGATCGCGACGAGGTCGACGCGGGTCTCACCCACGTCGGCGAGTGCGGCGACGACCTGCTCGGTGAGGTCGAGGGTCTCCAGCCACGAGGTGGCGACTACGAGCGCGTCGGTCGTCGAGTCAGACGTCACGTGGCTCCTGTTCGTAGGTCTCCGCAAATCTACCGAGTCCGCGGTTACCGTGCGGTTCGCCCCGGGTCACGTGGGCTGTACCGAGCGCGAGGAAAACGAAGTAGAAATGGGGGAGGCGTCACGGTTGACGTCACGACTCCAGAAGGGAAATGAACAATGTCGTTCACCGCGATCAATCCGGCCACCGAAGAGGTGATTGCCTCCTACGAGGCGCACACGCCCGAGCAGATCGAGGCGGCCCTCGCCGCGTCGGTCAGCGCCTTCAAGAGCTGGCGCAACACGCCGTTCAAGGACCGCGGCGAGCTGATGGTGCGAGCCGCCCAGCTCCTCGAGGACGAGCTCGACACCGCCGCGGCGATGCTGACCGCCGAGATGGGCAAGACCTTCACCTCGGCCAAGGGCGAGGTGATGAAGTGCGCGACCACGATGCGCTACTACGCCGAGCACGCCGAGTCGCTGCTCAGCGAGGAGATCATCGCGTCCCCGGCCACGCGCAGCGGCATCCGCTACGAGCCGCTCGGCACGGTGCTCGCCGTGATGCCGTGGAACTTCGCGCTCTGGCAGGCGGTGCGCTTCGCCGCGCCGTCGATGATGGCTGGCAACGTCGGCATCTTGAAGCACGCCCACAACGTGCCCGGCTCGGCGCTCTACCTCGAGAACCTCTTCCTGCGCGCGGGCTTCCCGACCGGGGTCTTCGCCAACCTCTTCCTCGGCCACCGCGAGCTGGCCGACATGATCGCCGATGACCGGGTCGCCGCGGTGACCCTCACCGGCTCAGAGATCGCCGGCAAGATCGTCGGCGCCCAGGCCGGTGCGTACCTGAAGAAGTGCGTGCTCGAGCTCGGCGGCTCGGACGCCTTCATCGTCGCGAGCTCGGCCGACATGGCGCGCACCGTGCCCATGGCGGTCACCGCGCGGGTCCAGAACAACGGGCAGAGCTGCATCGCCGCCAAGCGCTTCATCGTCGTCGAGGAGCGCGCCGAGGAGTTCATCGACGCGTTCGCCAAGGCCATGAGCGAGGTCGTCGTCGGCGACCCGATGGACCCCAAGACGGTCGTCGGCCCAATGGTGAACGCCGAGCAGCGCGAGCTGCTCCACGCGCAGGTCCAGGACTCACTCGAGAAGGGCGCGGTGCTGCGCACCGGCGGCGTCATCCCCGAGGGGCGCGGGTTCTACTACCCGCCGACGGTACTCACCAACGTGCCGCACGATTCGCGCGCCGGCGCTGAGGAGCTGTTCGGGCCCGTCGCGGTCGTCGAGGTCGTCAAGGACCTCGCCGAGGCGATTGAGTTCGCCAACTCCTCACCGTGGGGCCTCGGTGGTTCGATCTGGGCGACCGACCCACGCGAGATCGAGCAGGCCATCGCCGGTGTCGAGGTCGGGATGGTCTTTGCGAACGCGATCGTCGCTTCCACCCCCGAGTTGCCCTTCGGCGGCATCAAGCGCTCCGGATACGGACGCGAACTGTCGGCCCAGGGCATCCGCGAGTTCACGAACGTGAAGACGTTCTACATCGCCTGACCGACCAGTCGCTTCGACGAGGCGGCGACGAGAGCGAACGACGCGCTGGCCCGCGAGTCGGGGCGTCGTTCGCGGGTCGGTGGTGTTCGAATCACGGGGGCGACGTCGAGACGGGCGACGCAAGCCCGACGCCACCCCCAATCGTTCGATGCCTGCGACGGGCCGCTCAACCGGCCCGCGGGAGGCTCGCGGCCACGGCCTCGGGGTCAGAACACCCGACGATCCACTCGTCGTAGGGCTGGTCGCGCAATGAGACGCGTACCCCGCGTGGGGTGTCGTGGTGCACGGCCGCGAAGATCGTGCGCGTTACCCCGTGGACCGAAGCGACCTCGATGACCCGCGGGATGCGCGTGCCGGCTTTGATCCCCACGAGGTCAGCCGCGCCGTGAGCGTCATCGAGTACCTCGACACCGGTGATCGCGGTGAGTGGCACGCGCAGGTCCCCGTGGAGGCCTTCGACCTTCTCGGCGCTCGTCAGTCGAAGGGTCAGATCGGTCGCACCGATCACCAATTCGGCCATGACAACCTCCCGTGACGAGCCCGGAGCCGAGTGTACGCGTAAGGGTGCCACCGGGTAAATCAGACGCACCCGATGGGCCGACCGTATGCTGGCTTCGGTGGCCGGTCCGACGGTCGAGGAGGGACTCATGAGCGAGTTTCACGCCAGCGACCGGTTTGCCGGTCCGCTGCGCTCGTTACTGAGCGAGAGCGAGTTCCTTGCGACGACGTCGGTCGGTGTCGTGCTGTTCGATAAACGCGGCGTGATCGTCGACTGCAACGAATCGGTGGTCCAACTCGTCGGGGGCACGCGTGAGACGTTGATCGGGCGCACCGCGTTCGACGACGAGTGGGACGCGGTGAATCGAGAGGGTAAGCCCTTCGGTGCCGCCGACATCCCCGGAGCGCGGACGGCTGAGACGGGTGAGCCGACCGCGAACGCGATCATGGGCGTGAACGTCGCCGACGGGACGCGACGGTGGTTCACCGTCGATGTGTGCGCGGCCGTGGTGGACGGCTCTATCAAGGGCGTCATCTCCTCGTACTTCGATCTCACCGAACAGGTCGTACGTGAACGGTTCCTCGAACTGCTGACTGAGGTCCAACGCGCGACGACGGTTGCGTTGGACGCCGATGAGTTCCTCGCGAGCGCCTGTCACGCCTTCGTCTCAGTCGGCGGGTATGGGCTCACGTGGATCGCTCGGCGAGGTCTCGACCAGTCCCACCTCGAGGTCGTGGCACGGGCCGGGACCACGGACGTCGTGGACGACCGCGCCGCCGGCGGCGTACGCGGCGACGGCGACAGTGACAGCGACCCCGTGAACCAGGCCATCGCCACCGGGCTCGTCCAGGTGCGCCTCGACCTAAGCGATGACGGAGCCGGGTGGCGACGCGTCCTCGCCCGGTCGGGCCTGCGTTCCGTGGTGGCCATTCCGATTGTGCTCGACCAGCAATCCAGTTGCCTCGTCGTCGCGTCGCGTCACCGCTTCGAATTCAGCGACCGCGTCGTCGAGGGCCTGGTGCACATTGCGACCGGGATTGAGTTCGGCGCGGCGCACGTCGCGTCGATGGACCAGTTGGAGCGCTCGCTCGACGGCACGATCGCCGCCCTCGCGCGCATGACCGAGAACCGCGACCCCTATACCGCGGGCCATCAGTTAGGCGTGGGCCGGCTGGGTGAGGCGATCGCCCGCGAACTCGGCCTCGATGACGCGTTCGCGCGACTGATTCGCCAGAGCGGCGTCGTGCACGACATCGGCAAGATCTCGGTGCCCGCGGAGATCCTCACGCGACCTGGTCGGTTGAACCAGCTGGAGTTCACGCTGATCAAGAAGCACCCCGAGGTCGGCGCAGACATCCTCACCGAGGCGTCACTGCCGTGGCCGATCGCCGAGGTCGCCCATCAGCACCACGAACGCATTGATGGCTCGGGCTACCCCGACGGGCTCGTCGGCTCGGCCATCTCACTGCCGGCGCGCATCATCGCCGTGGCCGACGTCATCGAGGCGATGACCCATCACCGTCCCTACCGCGCGGGGCTCGGCCTCGAGGTCGCCCTCGACGAGGTGCGAAATGGCGCGGGACGACTCTACGACGCCGAGGTCGTCGAGGCGTGTCTGGCCGTGTTCGCCTCGGGCTACGTCTTGGCCTCGAACTTCGGGTTCGCGCCGGTCTGACGGTCGACTGGCTACTGGCCGGCGAAGTCCGCGAGGGTGGCGAGTTGGGCTTCGGTGCCTACGCCGATGAGTACGTCACCGGGCGACATCGTGGCCTCGGGTGGCGGGTTGGTGATGAAGCTGCCGTCGGGGCGACGGATGGCGAGTACGAGCACGCCGGTGTGATCGTGCAGCCGCGCCGAGCGCAGGGTCTCGCCCGCGAGGCGAGAGTCCGGCGCGATGATCGACTCACTCAGGCGGAACTGCAGGCTGCCGTCGTGCATCACCACGTCCACGAAGTCAACGACGTGTGGTTGGGTCACGAAGGACGCCATACGGTCGCCGCCGAGCTGCTGGGGGTTGACGACGCGGTCGGCTCCGGCCCGCTGGAGTTTCAGCTCCGAGGACTGGCTGCGCGCTCGAGCGATGATCTGCACGTCGGCCTTGAGCGATTTGCTCGCGACCGTGACGTAGAGGTTGTCCGCGTCGGTGTCGAGGGCGGCGACCACGGTCGCGGCGCGCTCGATGCCCGCGCGGATGAGGACGTCGTCGTCGGTCACGTCCCCGACCACCGTCGGGTAAGGGAGCTCGGCCAAGCGATCACCGTCGCGGTCGACCACGACGACGTCGCGCCCGGCGTTGGCGAGGAACCGGGCGACCTCACTGCCGACGCGGCCCCAGCCGCAGACGATCACGTGCTGGTCCATTCGCGCGATGGTGCGTTCCATTTTGTTTCCCCTCACTCGACTTCGAAGGTGGCCGTCGACGAACAGCTCGAGGACGACCGAGAAGGCGTAGAGCGCCGTGCCCACGCCCACCAACATCAGAAAGATCGCGAAGACCTTGTCCCCGGTGTTAAGCGGGTGCGGTGTCGAAAAGCCCAGCGTGGTGACCGTCGAGACCGTCATGAAGACGGCGTTGAGGGGCGTGTATCCGAGGGTGAGGAAGCCGACGACGCCAATCACGAGCACGAGGGCGAGCGCCAATAGGGCAGCCCTGACGCGTCGGAACGGATCACCCATGGTCGGAGCCTATCGACGGACCCCGACGGACTTCGGTGGCTACTCGACCAGGCAGTGCACGTACAGCGAGGCTGAGGCGCCCGCGCCGATCGTCTCGGCGCCGTGGATCAGCGTCTCGAGGCCGGGGTAGGCGCGGTTGAACTCCTCGGCGAACCTGAGGTACTCGACGATGCGCGAGTTGAACCGCTCGCCCGGCACGAGCAGGGGGATGCCCGGCGGGTAGGGCGTGAGCAGCACCGCGGTCGCGCGTCCGTTGAGCTGGGCGACGGGCACCGCTTCGACCTGGCGCCGTGTCATCGCGGCCCAGGCGTCGCTCGGCAGCATGGCGGCCGTGACCGGTGTCACGTAGGTGTCGGTCGTGAGCCGCGCGACGTCGCGCGCGCGATAGAACTCGTGGATGCCCTGGCAGAGGTCCGCGAGGCCGACCCCCGCGTAGGGCGCGGTCGCGAAGTGGCTCATTACCTGGCCGACGGGCAGGTTGGTGTCGTAGGCGTCCTTGAAGCGGCGCAGCTGGGTGATGAGGGTGTTCCAGCGCCCCCGGGTCGCCCCAATGGTGAAGAGCGCGAGGAACGAGTAGAGGCCGGTCTTCTCGACGATGACCCCGTGCTCGGCGAGGTAGCGCGTGAGCACGGCCGCGGGCACGCCGCGCTCGGCGAAGCTACCCGTGAGGTCGAGCCCCGGCGTCATGACGGTGACCTTCAAGGGGTCGAGCATGGTGAAGCCCGACTGCACGTCACCAAAGCCGTGCCAGTCGACGTCGGGCTCGATCTCCCAGTCGGGTCGCTCGCCGATCCCCTGGCGCAGCGGCGTGTCCGGTCCCCAGACCGAGAACCACCAGCTGTCCTCGAGCTCCTCGGCGATGCGGATGATCGCGCGGCGAAACTCCAGGGCCTCGGTGAGCGCCTCTTCGACGAGGGCGGTGCCGCCGGGGCGGTCCATCATCGCGGCCGCGACGTCACAGGAGGCGATGATCGCGTACTGCGGCGAGGTCGAGGTGTGCATGAGGAAGGCCTCGTTGAAGATCTGCTGGTCGAGGTGCTCGGTCTCGGACTCCTGGACGAGGATCTGGCTCGCCTGGGAGAGCCCGGCGAGGAGTTTGTGGGTCGACTGGGTCGCGAAGACCAGTGACGACGCACAGCGAGCCCGGTCGCGGCCGATGGCGTGCATGCCCCGATAGAAGTCGTGGAAGGTCGCGTGGGGCAGCCAGGCCTCGTCGAAGTGAAGCACGTCGATCTCGCCGTCGAGCAACTCCTTGATGGCGTCGACGTTGTAGATGATCCCGTCGTAGGTGCTCTGGGTGAGCGCGAGCATGCGCGGGGTGACCGACTTGTCGGTGACGAAGGGGTTCGCCTCGATCTTCTCGCGGATGCTCGCCATGGTGAACTCGTGTCGCGGGATCGGCCCGATGATCCCCGCCTGGTTGCGCGTCGGGGTGAGAAAGATCGGGACCGCGCCCGTGAGGATGATCGCGTGCAGCACCGACTTGTGGCAGTTTCGGTCCACGACGACGACGTCGCCCGGGCTCACCATCGCGTTCCAGACGATCTTGTTGGACGTCGAGGTCCCGTTGGTCACGAAGTAGAGGTGGTCCGCCGAGAAGATACGGGCCGCGTTGCGCTCGGCGTCAAAGACCGGGCCGGTGTGGTCGAGCAGCTGGCCGAGGTCCTCGACCGCGTTGCAGACGTCGGCGCGCAGCATGTTCTCGCCGAAGAACTGGTGGAACATCGTGCCGACCGGGCTCTTCAAGAACGCGGCCCCGCCCGAGTGGCCCGGGGCGTGCCAGGAGTTGGCGCCGCTGTCGACGTAGGCGGTGAGGGCCGCGAAGAACGGGGGCGCGATCGACTCGAGGTAGGTCCGCGCGGCGTGCGCGACCCCGCGCGCCACGTAGTCGTCGGTCTCCTCGACGGTGTTGACGAAGCCGTTCACGTCCTTTAGGACCGCGAGCGGGATCGAGGTCGCCGTGATCTGTCCGGCGAAGAGGTAGATGGGCACGGTGGCGTTCTTCGCGCGCACGGCCTCGACGAACTCGACCGCGCGGGCCTGGTCGAGCTCGTCGGTCTCGTCGTCGGTCGCGCAGTAGACGAAGGCGCTCACGCGACTCGAGAGGTCCGCGAGCGTGGTCGCGTCGGCGGTGTTGCTTCGGCGAAGCACCGTGAGGCCGGTGCGCTCGATCGCGGCGGCGAGCCCGTCGACGGGCGAGTCGAGGTGGGCGACGCGCACGGGGTCGTCGATGAGCAGGACGGGGAAGTTGACGTTCATAGGGTGACCTCGACTCGTGGGGTTGACGCGGTTACGACGCGGGTGTGGACGCTGCGATCGATGTGACGGTCACGTCGCGCGAGGTGCAGGCCCGCGACCATGCACCGTATCGAACCACCCGCGAGCTCGATCGTAGGGACATCGAGCGCGAGCAGCGAGGCGGACGCCGCGATCCGTGCGGCGTGGGCGTCCCCGAGAGCGCGTCTGGCACGCTCGGAGAGGGCGAGCACCCGCCCATCGCGACCGGTGAGCTCGATGGCGTTGGCCGCGAAGTCGCGGACCTGGGCGGCGCTGAGCTCGAGCACCGTGCGCCCGGAGGACTCGAGGCGCTCGCGGATGGTGGTGCGCTGTCGAGGGTCGGGGATGCTCGAGAGTCCGACGAGGGCGAAGTCGGTGCCAATCGACAACATCACGTTCGTGTGATAGATCGCACGACCCGACTCGTCCAGTGCGTCAAAGACCACGGGCTCGTAGCCGAGTTGCTCGCAGAACCGTCGGACGGCGACCTCGCTCGTGCGCGCCGATCGCGCGGCGTAGGCGACGCCGTGGACGTGGTCCAGGACCAGGGAGCCGGTCCCCTCCAGATAGACCCCCGACCGCTCGAGCCCCGAGAAGTCGAGGACGTCGCGAACGCGGTAGTGCGCGTCGATCGTCTCGAGGACGTCGCGGCGACGCTCGCGCCGCCGGTTCGCGACGAGCATCGGGAACAGGGCGACGTGTCCGTTCGCGTGCGTCGAGAACCAGTTGTTCGGGAAGACCGAGTCGGGGGTCGAGCGGCCGCGGTCCTCGAAGAGGTGCACGGTCACGCCCGCCGCGGCGAGGGCGCGCGCGACGCCGGTCGCCTCGGCGTACGCGCGCTTCGCGAGGGTCCCCGGGTCGACGCCGGCACTCGACTGGAACGCGTTGTCGGCGCGGGTCTGCTCGTTGGGTCGGAAGTTATGCGGTCGGATCAGGACGACGGCATTCGGTGATTGGGCGGACTGCTCGGTCGTGGCGCCTCCTCGGTGCGATCGGCCACATGGGGACGTGACCAAGCATAAAAGTGACCCACTGTCACGCACAATGGTAAAAAACTGCCATTTATGACGGCGAAGTAATCAAAAGTAACTATTGTACTCTACACTTTGTCTCATGCACGACCTGGACGCGCTCGACCGTACGTTGATCGGACTGTTGCGCGCCGACGGCCGCGCCCCGGTCTCGCGGCTGGCCGAGGCCTTGGGCGTCTCGCGCGGCACGGTCCAGAACCGGTTGGACCGACTGGTCGACGAGGGCGTGATCGTCGGCTTCACGGTGCGGCTGCGTGAGGACCTGGACGAGGACGTGGTGCGCGCGATGATGGTGATCCGCCTCGTGGGCCAGTCGACGACGACGGTCGTGCGCCAGTTGCGCGGGATGCCCGAGGTGCGAGCCGTGCACACGACGAACGGGGCGTGGGACCTCATGGCCGAGATCGCCGTCGCGTCCCTGCCCGACCTCGATCGTGTCTTGAGCGCGATCCGCTCGATCCACGGGATCGAGAACAGCGAGACGAGCATCCTGCTCACCTCGGTCTGATCCGAGGTCGCGTCGACGCCGACGCCGACTACGACGTCGCGCGAGGGCCAACGCTGGGGCGGTAGCGTCGTGCCCGACAGCGCCGTCTGCGGGAGGGCTCATGACCATCGACGAACGTGCCGACACCTACGGGAACGCGATCGAGGACCTCATGCCACCGGGGACGAGGGTCGTGGACGGGCGCCTCATGCTCGGCGGCCGGTACGCCAGTGAGCTCGCCGACACCTTCGGTACTCCGGCCCTGATCATCGACGAGTCGGCCTTGCGCGCCCGTGCGCGTCGCTACGTCGACGGCCTGCGGTCGCGTTGGCCCAATTCCCAGGTCGTGTGGGCGTCCAAGTCGCTGCCCTGCACCGCGATCTACCGGATCATGGGCGAGGAGGGTCTGGGCGTCGACGTCGCCGGCGGTGGCGAGCTCGTGATGGCCCTTTCCGGCGGCGTCGAGCCGGCTCGCCTCGTCCTGCACGGCAACGCGAAGACCGACACCGAGCTCGCGATGGCCCTCGAGGCCGGGGTCGGGACCATCGTGATCGACAACCTCGACGACGTCGCGCGCCTGGAGCGCTTGGCGACGCGCGAGCAGGGCGTGCTGATTCGGGTGATCCCCGACGTCGCGACGGTGACCCACGACGCGATCGCGACCGGGCACCAGAACTCGAAGTTCGGGCTCTCGATCCCCGAGGCCCGCACGTTGATCGACCGGCTTCGCGGGAGTGCTCGCCTGCGACTCGACGGGCTGCACGTGCACATCGGTTCACAGATCCTCGACGTCACGCCGTTCGCGCGGGCCGTCGAGGCCGTCGCCTCGCTCGGGTCGTTCGACGTCTACGACCTCGGGGGCGGGCTCGGGGCGCGCTACACCTACGAGGACCACCCGCCGTCGATCGAGGCGTATCTCGACACGCTCACCGACGCGGCGCGTGCGTTCCTGCCCGCGAAGGCGCGCCTCCTCATCGAACCCGGCCGCTCGATGATCGCCGAGACCGGGGTCACGCTCTATCGGGTCGTGTCGGTCAAGCGCGGCGCGACGCGCACCTTCGTCGCGGTCGACGGGGGCATGGGCGACAACCTCGAGGTCTCGCTCTACGGGCAGCGGTTCGAGGCGACGATGGCCGACCGGGTCGGTGGCGGTGACGACTACACGGTGGTCGGACGGCACTGCGAGTCGGGCGACCAGTTGATCGACTCGGTCTCACTCGTCGAGCCCGCCGTCGGTGACGTGCTTGCCGTCGCGGTGACCGGCGCCTACTGCCTCACCATGGCGAACAACTACAACGGCGCGCTGCGTCCGCCGATCGTGCTCGTGAGCGACGGCGAGGCCCGTCTCGCGCTGCGCCGCGAGACCTATGACGACCTGCTGCGACGCGACGCCTGAACCCATCGGTCGCGGTGCGGTGACGACAGAACCATCACGGTGTCACCGACGGGTCACGGCGACGTGAACGGGCTATCTCGTGCGCACGGCACGGGCCCGGGTCAGACGTCGTCGCGCTCGCCCGGTAGCGGCACCCGTCTGAACCACGCCCACAGCGTGAGGTCATAGAGCACCTTGATCGAGCCGGCGACCGCGAAGGGGAGCCCGAGGGCAATCCCCGAGAGTGCCGAGGCGACCGGCGGGCCGAAGGGACGGGTCACGTAGCGCGCGGTGTTCGTGTAGGCGGCAGCGGGGGTGCGCTCGTCGGGCTCGACGAGGTTCATCACGTAGGCCTGACGCGTGGGCACGTCCATCTGGGAGAGCGAGGTCCGGGCAATCAGTAACGCAATCGCGACGGAGAGGTTGGGCGAGAAGGCGATCGCGATCACCAAGAGGTTCGAGGGCAGGTGGCTGAAGACCATCGTCGCGAGGAGACCGAATCGTTTCGCGAGGGCGCTCGCGGCGAGGAACGAGAGCGTCTGGAAGGCGCCGAGGAAGAAGAAGAGGGCGCCGATGGTCTCCGTCGAAGCGTGGAAGCGCGTGTGGAGCCAGTAGCCGACGAACACCGAGACCGTGAGCCCGCCGGCGAAGGAGTCGAGGGCGAACAGACCCGCGAGGCGACGCACGACCGAGGTCGAGTTGACCAGGCGCCCCCGGACCACCCCTCGACCCGATGCCTCGACGCCCTCGCTCAGGGACCATGCGACCACCGCGCCGCCGACCGCGATCGGCACGAAGACGAGGAACAGGGCCGCGGGTGGTCCCTCGGTGCCACCAATGGCCCACTGCGCGAGCCCGGCCCCGAGGGCCCCGAGCGATCCGCTCGCCGCCGCGACGGCGTTGTAGCGACCGAAATTGCGCGTGCGCGTCGTGGAGACGCGTTCCGCGGCGAGCATCGCCTGCTCGAGCGAGGTGAAGGGGCCCGATTCGATGACCTCGACCGAGAGCGAACCCGTGAGCCCGCAGAGCACGAGCAGCCAGACGTTCGCCGTGACGGCGAAGACGATCCCGGTGGCGCCGAGCAGGAGGAAGAGCAACGCGTAGGAACGTCGCCGTCCGATCCGGTCGGCGAATCGTCCGACGGCGAGCGAGGTGATCGCGATGCCCGCGAGCATCGCGCCGAGCACGAGGCCGACCTGCCAGCGCGACAGACCACGATCGGCGAGCGAGGTCGCGAGCAGGACCGTGGCGAAGCCGTAGGCGGCCGCGCGCAGCCCCTGGGCCACGTAGATCTTGGTGGTGTCGGTCACGACGTCGCCGTCGGGCCCGGCTCGGCGTTGGGTCTCTCGGGCACGGTCACGAGCCCTGGTGCGTCGACTCCCAGAACTCCTTCACGGTCGCATGGATCGCCGCGGCGAACGGCACCGCGAGCACGACGCCGACGAAGCCGCCGAAGAGCCCACCGATCCACGCCCCGATCTCGGCGCCCACGATGATCGAGAGGAAGATCATGAGTGGGTTGACGTTCACGGTCTTGGCCATCACGATGGGGTTGAGCACGTGGTTCTGGATCAGGGTGTAGGCGAGGAAGACGATCAGGGTGATGACGCCGGCCGTGGGCGAGTAGATCGCGGCGAAGAGCACCGTTGGGAACCCTGCGAGCGCGCCGCCGATCTGGGGCAGGAAGTCCACGAGCAGCACCCAGAGCGCGAAGAGCATGGGGTAGGGCACGCCGAGTGAGACGAGCGTGATGAAGACGACGACGGCCCCGAGGAACGAGGTCAAGAACCCCCCGAGGAGGTAGCCGAGTGACGCCCGGGCGATGACCGCGCCGAGGCGCTCGGCGCGTGGCCGATTGCGATCCGAGAGCAGGGCCATGAAGCCGGTGTGCAGTTTGGGTGCCTCGACGAGGAGCAAGACGATGTAGAAGAACATCGTGACGAGCATGAAGGTGGTCGTGATCGCGCCGCGTCCCAGGGCGAGCACTGGGCGCGACAGGCCCTTGGCGAAGTTCGTCAACTTGTCGGTGTTGTGGGTGATCCAGTGCTGGACGTGGTACTGGCGGAACAGGTGTCCGAGCCAACCGTGCCCGGCCTCGGCCTGACGGATGTAGCCGGGCAGCGCGTTGGCGAGGTTGGTGAGGCCGTTGACGAGTGGGTACCCGAAGGCGACCGCGAGCCCCGAGAAGGCCACCAGTGCGACCACCATCACAACGGTGACCGCGTAGCCCCGGCGGCGCACGCCGTGGCGCATCAGCCACTGCACGATCGGGTTCAACAACATCGCGATGAAGCTGCCGACGACCAGCGTGAGCAGGATGGATTTCAGGTGGAAGAGGATCTGGCCGACTGCGTACACGCCCACGATCACCCCGACGGTGGCGAGGATCGTCGCGAGCGGCACGCTCGCACTGCGCGCGCTCGCGAAGAGTCGCTCGCGGCGCGTCTCGGCCTCGCGCGCGTCGCGCGCCTCGTCGGTCACGGTCGCGGCGGCGTCGCGCACACCCGCGGGGCACTCGTGGGGTCGTCGAGGCTCACGCGGCCAACTTATCCGAGTGTGGCTCGTCGGCTCGGTCTTCTCGGTCAGTGACGTCGAAGATGACGTCACGTGGCCCGCGGTGCTAGTAATGCCGGTGGTACCGGTCGAGCGAGAGGTGGGACCCGTGACCGTCAGTGGGGGTTGGTCGCGCGTGCGTGTGATCCTTCGCGGTGGCGTGGACTCGACCTTCGTTCGACGACGCGACGGTGGTCGTGTCCGGTGCATCCGATCAATCGTGGGGAGGGCAGTGTGACAACGCAGCAGACAAGGGGCGATGAGGCCACGGACGAGACACCGGGTATCGCCCTACCGTCCTACGCCTCGGGGACGTCGCTCACCGCACTGATCGGTGAGACGATCGGGGAGAACCTGCGACGCTCCGCGACGCGCTGGGCGGGCCACGAGGCCCTCGTCGACCTCGGCCAGGGCGTGCGCTACACCTACGAGGCCCTCGACGCGGCGGTCGACGACGTGGCGCGGTCCCTGCTCGCGGCCGGGATGGTCAAGGGCGACCGTGTCGCCGTGTGGGCGCCGAACCGCTGGGAGTGGGTGCTGCTGCAGTACGCGACGGCCCGGATCGGGGTGATCCTCGTCAACGTGAACCCCGCCTATCGCACCCACGAGCTGCAGTACGCGATCAACCAGTCGGGCTCGCGCATGCTCTTCGCGGTCCCGACCTTCAAGACGAGCGACTACCGGTCCATGGTCGACTCGGTGCGCGATGAGCTGACGCGACTCGAGCGGGTCATCTACTTCGACACCGAGGACTGGACCGAGTTCATGGGCGTCGCGAGTGACGCATCGGCGCTCGAAGCGCGCGAGGCGACGCTCAGCTTCGACGACGCGATCAACATCCAGTACACCTCGGGCACCACGGGCTCGCCCAAGGGCGCGACGCTCACCCACCACAACATCTTGAACAACGCGTTCTTCGTCGGCGAGGGCTGCCGACTCACCGACCACGACCGGGTCTGCATCCCCGTGCCCTTCTACCACTGCTTCGGCATGGTGATGGGCAACCTCGCCTGCACCACTCACGGCTCGACCATGGTGATCCCCGCGCCGTCCTTCGACCCGGCCGCCACATTGCGCGCGGTCGCCGATGAGCGGTGCACCTCGCTGCTCGGCGTGCCGACCATGTTCATCGCCGAACTCGCGCTGGCGGACTTCGCAACCTACGACCTTTCGTCGCTGCGCACCGGGATCATGGCCGGCTCACCGTGTCCGACCGAGGTGATGCGACGCTGCATCAACGACATGCACATGTCCGAGGTGACGATCTGTTACGGCATGACCGAGACCTCCCCGGTGTCGACCCAGACGGCGTTCGACGACCCCGTCGAAAAGCGCGTCAGCACCGTCGGACGCGTGATGCCCCACGTCGAGGTGAAGATCGTCGACCCGAACGGACTCGTGGTGCCCCGAGGCGTGAAGGGCGAGTTCTGCACGCGCGGTTACTCGGTGATGCTCGGCTACTGGGAGAACCCCGAGAAGACCGCC
>JAKBGV010000018.1:20086-23933 GCA_021837305.1 Actinomycetes bacterium | reverse complement strand
AGCGCCGTAGCCAACGCGATCCAGAAGACGCACCAGAGCGCGCCGACGACGGCCAGCACGCGGGTGCGGCTATGCCCGTCAATTCGGTTTAGCGTCCAGAGCTGCGCGAGCACGATGGTCGAGGTGTTGAAGAAGAAGATGACCCCGATGTCGTGCACGCTCAGATGCAGGTTGTTGACCACGAAGAGGCTGTATCCCGCTTCTTGGGACCCGTAGCCACCGATCATGAGTACGAGCGCCGCGAGGACGTACTGCACGAGACGGCGATCGGCGAGGACCGTTCGCCACCCGTCGGTGTTGCGAACTGGATCGTCGTGGACGACGCGAACTGGACCACCGTGCCGGCGCAGGGTCACGTAGATCGCGCCGGTGGCGAACATGGAAACGGCGTTGAGCAGGTAGAGCGCGCTGAACGTGCGTGGGTGGCTGAGGTTGACGATCGACGCCGAGACGAGGCTCCCGAAGCCAATACCCAAGTTGAGCAGCATGAAGTTGAAACCGAAGGCTCGCTGGCGGTGCTCTTCACTGACGAGCCGCGCGAGCAGTGTCGAGTTAGGCCCCCACCCGGCACCACCGAGAATCGAGAGTGTGATCGCGACGATGGCCGCCGACAGCCGGGTCGTGACGAAAGCCCACGCAATCAGGGTGAATCCCATTGAACCGTAACTGACGATCGCGATTCGAAACGGGCCGAACCGGTCGACGAGCGTCCCCCACAGTGGACTGGTGGCGAGGCTCGCCACCGCGGAGGCGGCGAGCAAGAGCGTGGCGAACTCGGTGGAGAAGTGGCGCACGTTGTGCAGGTAGACGACGTAGAACGAGAGGGTGAGGCCCGAACCGAGGGCGCTCAAGAACGTGCAGAGGTAGAAGACTCGCATCGGAGTCGTGAGGACCTTGCGGAAGGAGGTCGGTAGGAGGTTTTCGAAGAAATTCACGAGTTGACCAGGCTACTGCCGACAGCGACCTTCGTGAAAGAGTTCGTGAAGGAATTCACCTCGTGCGCGATACGATGGCGGTATCGGCCGCCAGGTCGCGGTCGCAAAGGGGAATCATGGTTACACGGCGGTCGTCCCGGTCTACGGGCCTGCTCGAGGAACTCGCCCCCGACGTCGAGCGGTTGCTCAATCGACACCTCGAGGCACCACGGTTGTGGTATCCGCACGAGCAGATCGACTGGGGTGCGGGCACGTCATTCGCCGATCACCCGTGGGCGCCCACCGACTACCCGCTGCCCGACGGCGTGCGAAGCTCGATCTACGTCAACCTGCTGACCGAGGACAACCTTCCCTATTACACGACCACACTGTCGCGTCTCTCGTCACCGACACACCCGATCGCCGACTGGAACCACCAGTGGACGATGGAGGAGAACCGCCACGCGATGGTGATGCGCGACTGGGTCCACATCAGTCGCTGCATCGACCCGGTGCTCTTGGAGGACGGGCGTCGCGTCCAGATGTACCAGGCGATGGTGCCGACACCCGACACCTTCGCCGATCTCATCTGTTACGTGGCTCTTCAGGAGCGCGCCACCCAGGTCGCGCACCGCAACACCGCCGCGCACCTGCCCAAGGACGACAAGATCGGTCGCAACCTCCTCGGGCTCGTCGCGGGCGACGAGACGAAGCACTACCTCTTCTATCGAGACTTGACGTTGGCTGGCTTCGCCATCGATCCGTCGCTCATGATGGTGGCCGCGGCCAAGCAGGTGAGCGCGTTCGCGATGCCGGGCACCGGGATCCCGGGCTTCACCCGTCACGCGGTTCGCATCGCGAAGGAAGGGATCTACGGGCTTACCCAGTTCGCCCGTGACGTGCTCGACCCCGTGCTCACCTTGTGGGACGTCAACCACCTCGAAGACCTGACGCCGGATGCCGAGCGCGCCCGCATCGATCTGACCGCCGTGGTCGCTAAGTTGAGCGCGAGCGTGGAGCGTCTCGCCGCCAAGTCCGGTCGTCCGGCCCTGATCTGATTACTCCTTGGAGTTGGCGACTCGCCTGATGTACTCCTCGAATGCCGCCTGCTGGGTTTGCACCGTTCGACGGTCCCGTTCGTGCATCGAACCACCACGTACGACGAGATAAATAAGGGTTCCGAGCAGCGGGAGCACAAGGATGCCGATCACCCAGGCCGCTTTCTGAGGTCCGCTGAGGTCGTGACTGCGCATGATGTCCGCAAGGACGTGGAAGACCAGCATGAGCCAGAAGACGAAGAGGACCACGTACGCGGTCGTGACGAAGACGTCCCACAGGGGGTAGTTGGCGGCGAGCACGGTACTCCTTTCCACTTCAACCTAATCTCCGACGGAACGCAACTCGGCGAGTCGCGTGCGAAGGGTGGATTCGTCACCGTGCAGTTCGAGAATCTTAGTCCGCGAGCGACGGCCGTGGACGAGGTCGACCGAAGAGGGCGACACGCCAAAGGCATCAGCGACCACACGTAACGTCTCGTCACTGGCGGCCCCGTCCACGGCGCGCGCCCGCACTCGCACGACGAGGGCGCCGTCGTAGTCGCCGCCGACTTCGCCGCGGCGCGACCCGGGATGGACGTGGACGGTCAGACGCACGGCGGTCGACGCACTGCGTCGCGTGAGTCATTGGCCATGGGACTGTTCTACCAACTTCGAGTCGTTCGGTGGCGAAGCCTAGGATTGGAAAAACTGAGGCAAAGGGGGACTCGTGGGGCTCAGCATGGCCGAGGCAGTCGCGGCGGTTTCGGGACCGGGACAGCCCTTTGAGACTGTCGAGGAGTCGTACGACGGCGTTACCTACCGCGTCTTTAAGAACGCACCGCCCACGCTTAAGCAATACTTCGACCAGTTGCGCGGCGACGAGCGGACGTTCATCGTCTACGAGGACGAGGAGTGGACGTTCAATGAAGTGAAAGACGAGATCGACGCGTTCGCGAACGTTCTCGTGCACCATTACGGTGTCGCGGTCGGCGACCGTGTGGGCATCGCCATGAGAAACCTGCCCGAATGGACGATCGCCTTCGGGGCGATCGTCTCGATCGGCGCGGTGTCAGTCTCGTTGAACGCGTGGTGGACAGAAGACGAGCTCGAGTACGCGATCAACGACGCCGGTCTCTCGCTGCTCGTCGCCGATTCCGAACGTGTTGCGCGAGCCCAGGCGCCGTGCCTGCGTGCCGGCGTGCCCGTCCTCGGCGTGCGCCTCGATGAATTATTGCCGCTCGGCCCAGGGGTCGAGCGCTGGAGCGACCTCGTCCGAGCGGGCGCACCGCTGCCCGAGGTCGACATTCGGCCGGATTCGGACGCGACGATCCTTTACACCTCGGGCACAACGGGTATGCCCAAGGGGGCGGTCTCCACGCATCGCGCGGTGAGTCAGTCGATCATGGCGTTCGCCGCGAATGCGGCGATCAATGACGCACGCCGGGATCCCAACAGCGGGTCGGGCCAAGCACCGTGCTTCATTCTCGTGGTGCCACTCTTTCATGTGACGGGCTGCATCCCGGTCATGATGTCGTGCGTCGCGTGGCACTTCAAGCTCGTGATGATGTACCGCTGGGAGCCGGAGCGGGCACTCCAACTGATCGAACGACACCGCGTAACCAGCTTCATCGGCGTGCCGACCCAGAGTTGGGACCTGATGGAGAGTCCGCACTTCGACGAGTACGACACGAGCTCACTCACTCTCGTCGGCGGTGGCGGCGCACCAGCACCGCCGGCGCTGGTCAGTCGCGTCGAGCACACCTTCACCAAGGGCCGGCCGTCATTGGGCTACGGCATGACTGAGACCAACGCCTACGGACCCGGGAACTACGGCGACGATTACGTGAGCCACCCGACCTCGACGGGTCGAGCGCGGATGGTCGTGCTGGATGCCTC
>JAKBGV010000018.1:0-19986 GCA_021837305.1 Actinomycetes bacterium | reverse complement strand
AGGGCCGGCCGTCATTGGGCTACGGCATGACTGAGACCAACGCCTACGGACCCGGGAACTACGGCGACGATTACGTGAGCCACCCGACCTCGACGGGTCGAGCGCGGATGGTCGTGCTGGATGCCTCCATCCGCGACCTGGACGGGCACGAGGTTCCCGTCGGTGAACGGGGCGAGATCTGGCTGAAGGGCCCAATGCTGATTCGGGGCTACTGGAAGAAGCCGGAGGCCACGGCAGCGGCGATCACCAATGGGTGGCTGCGTACCGGTGACATCGGTCGAGTAGACGAGGACGGTTTCCTCTACATCGAGGATCGGATGAAGGACATCATCCTGCGAGCGGGGGAGAACGTCTACTCGGCCGAGGTCGAGGCGGCGATCTACGAACTGCCCGCTGTGTACGAAGCGGCAGTGGTCGGTCTCCCGCACGAGCGGCTCGGCGAAGAGGTGGCCTGCATCGTCCGACTCAAGGACGGCGCATCCATGAGCGAGGACGAATTGCGCACCCACCTCGCGTCCAAGCTGGCGGCCTTCAAGATCCCTACCCGGGTGGCGTTCACGAAAGAGCCGTTGCCTCGGAATCCTGCGGGCAAACTGTTGAAGCGCGAAATGCCGGCGCGCTACTTCGACTGAAGGAGCTCGAGCGCCCGGCGGGCGTAGTCGGCGAGGTTCACGTCGCTCACCTCATCGAGGTGGAACCAACGCGCGAGATCGGTGGTGCCCTCGGCTTCGTCGCGAAGCGACCCGCCCGTGAGTCGCACGGTGTAAAGGATGCGCACCGTGTGCAGCCGCTCGCCGTTGTCTCGTCGTCGCTCGTCACTCGTGACGCCCACCAGTTGCGGGTCGTTGACGATCAGTCCCGTCTCTTCGGCGAACTCGCGTATGAGCGCTTCCTCGGGCGCTTCGCCGAAATCGATGCCTCCGCCGGGCAACCACCATAGCGGCGGGTCGTGGTGAGGGTTGCTCGATCGAACGAGCACGACTCGTCCGTCATCGACGAGGACACCGTAACTGCGTACCGTCGTGCGCTGACGTGGCCGACGGCTCACTGGGGCGTACCGTGCAATGAGAGGTACGTCCGTCGACAACCCTCGCCGCAGAAGTAGTGCGTCTCGCCGTCAGCGCCGACCGCGCTCAGCGCCGTAGCCGAGTTGACCCGCATCTCACAGATCGGGTCGATCGCGTCTCCGTTCTCGTCACCCTGCATCGGCGTCGAGGCCTGGGCGGCCTCGAGCGCCAAGAAGGCCCGACGACAGCCGGGCCCGCAGAAGTAGTGCGTCTCGCCGTTAGCGTCCACCGCGCTCAGCGCAGTGGCCGAGTTGACCCGCATCTCACAGATCGGGTCGATCGCGTCTCCGTTGAGGTCTTCTTGCATGGGGGTTGACTCCTCTCCGCGGTCGAACCGCTCGGCGCACCGAATAGAACAGAAGTAGTAAGTCTGGCCGTTGCGCTGGCGTACCGCAACTGGGGCGGTGACGTCGACGTTCATGCCGCAGATCGGGTCGCGCGCATTTTGTTCGCCGTCGTCGTGGTGTATCCGCGCGAGCACCATCAACGTGAGTACAACGGCGGTCGCGACCACGTTGGCGACGAGTGTGGCTCCAAGCGGAAAGTGGCCACTCATCGCCGGCGTGTGACGTGAGGTGGGAATCAGGTTGGCACTTCGAAAGATCGCCTCGACGACGAGTCCACCCGCGGACATCACGAACCACAGCAGGCCGAAGAGTCGCAGCGTCATGGACGTGCCGTAGAAACGCCAATAGATGAAGAGCAGGGGCAGGGTCACCAAGTCCGCGAAGATGAAAGCGATCACGCCGCCAAACGCCACGCCGTGGGTCCAGAGTGCGGCGGCGAGCGGGATGTTGCCCACGGAACAGACGAACGAGATGACCGCGATGAGCGGTGCGATGACCGCGTTCTCGACCACCGTGAGCCAGCCGTGGCCGGTCAGGAATATGTGCGACCACCAGGCCTGGGGAACGTGCACACTCATGAAGCCGGCGATGAGGAACCCGGCGAGAAGTTCCTTGCGCAACATCGTGAAGTCACCCAGCGTGTAGCGCGCGGCGAGCGCGTAGTGCCGACGTGTGGCGATTCGCTCACGCCACGTGGTAGTCGCCGGCTGGGTGGGCGGCGGCGCATCCTCCAGCACGTGTTCGTACAGTGCGACTTGATTCTGACGGCTATAGACGAGGCCGGTCAAGAACGTCAGCCCGAGGATCATGATGACCCCGCCGACGATCTGCGCGGCGAGAAATTGCCAGCCGAGCAGGAGGTAGAGCACGATACCGAGCTCGATGACCAGGTTCGTCGATGCGATCATGAAGATGAGCGAGTTAGTCCACGACGCCCCGCGCGCGAAGAGGGCTCGCGCCATCGCGCTTGCGGCGTAGCTGCACGACGACGAGATGACCCCGAGGAACGAGGCCTTGACGACAGTGCTCGGGGTGGTCTCGCCGAGTTGGCGACGCAGACCATCGCGGGGGAGAAAACTCTGGACCATCCCCGACAACGTGAATCCGAGGACCAGTGGCCACCACGTCATCCAGACCATGGCCGCGCTCTCGCGCAGCCCGACTCCGAACCAGCGTGCGACGAAGAGGAGCGCCGATGTCATCGGATGCGCCACCCGACACTGGCGACCGATTCGCCGGTGAGCGTCCACCCGTCGCCAGGGCACACCGCGACGAGTACGTGGGGGGTTGCCGGCATCGAACCTCTTTCTCGGCTTCAATCTTACGGCGACCAACGCGAGGGCCGTTATGGTTGGCGAATGGACCAAGGCGGCTCAGTACCAACCTTGCGCGATGCCGCGGCGGTCGATCCCGTCGACCACGGCCGGTTCGTGGTCGAACTGTCGAGGTTCTACACCGTCATGGACCACCCGAACGGCGGGTACTTGCAGGTCGTCATGGCCAACGCGGCCCTGGCCGCGGCATCCCAAGACGGGTCTTCACACCTGCACGCCACGGCCGTGACCACGAACTACATCGGGGCACCGACCGTCGGCGCGGCCACGCTCGAGGCGCAGGTTCGAAAGGTGGGGCGCGGGGTCTCGTTCGTCCACGTCGAGCTGATCCAAGACGGTCTGGTCACGACGGAATCCCTGGTAACGCTCGGAACGCTGCACGACGGCTCGGCCCGGTACCTCGGGGCCAGCGCGCCGGACATCGCGCCACTGGCGTCGTGTCGGCGATCGACCGGCGGCGACGAGGTCAACATCGCTCGGATTGTGGACCTGCGAATGGACCCGGACACCGCCGGGTGGTCGATCGGCGAACTGCGAGACGTTGGCGAGGTCCGCGGCTGGCTGCGTCTGGACGAGGGATCGTCAGGTTGGGATGCGTCGGCGCTGCTGTTCGCGAGTGACGCGTTGCCGCCGGCGACGTTCCCCCTTGGCTCTTCGGGCTGGGTCCCCACGCTGCAGTTGACGTCCTACGTGCGACGCATCCCGGTCGGCGAGTGGTTGCGAGCACGTCAATGGTGTCTCGTCATCGCCGACGGCGTCGTCGATGAACGGTGTGAGCTCTTCGACGAGCGCGGGGAGCTCGTCGCATCGTCGAGTCAATTGGCGATGGTGCGCTTTCCCAGCCACTCGTGACCTCCGAAGCGGGAGGGGAGTGGCTTGAGGTCGGTCCTCGCGCGAGAATTCCACTCGAGGTCATAACCGTACGAGCCGAGACGTCGGGTGGGCCGGGTGGCCAGCACGCGAATCGGGCCCGGACGAAGATCGTGGTGGCGCTGCGTGTCGACGAGGCGACGACACTTGACCCGGCGGCTCGTGAGCGGTTGGTTGACGTACTCGGACCGGTCGTACGGTCTTCGGCGAGTCGTTTCCGTTCGCAAGCCCAGAACCGTGAGGCGGCGCTCGAACAGCTTCGTCTACGGCTGGCTTCAGCGTTGAGTGAACCCGAGGTACGCCGGCCCACGCGCGCCACACGCGCGTCGCGAGTCCGACGGATCGAGGAGAAACGGGCGCGGGGGCGTCAGAAGCAAAGCCGCCGCACCACTAACGATGACTGATTACCGAGCGCGCGCGAGGTGGCGGCTGATTAGGTCGAGCGCTGCGGTCACCGGACCGTTCATCGATTCGTCGAGGTTCTCGTGCGGGCCCCGCAACGGTGTGAGCGACGCGTAACCAGCCGCGAGCAATGCGCCGTCGTCATCGGAAGACTCATCGCTGACGTCACCGAGTTCGGGGGACGCGGCGCCGAAGCGCAGTGGCATCTCGCCCTCGTCACCGAGCGGCTCGCCGCCGGCCCGCGGACCCGCGGCGCTGACCACACCGGCGGTGGAGATGTGCCCGCGTCGAATGCCTCGTAGCTGGGCCGCGGGCAGATTCGGGACGTTCAAGTTGAACACGGTGCTCGAGGGCGCTCGTAGGAGTTCGTCCACGACCTCGAGTGCTACCGCCGCGGCGGTTTCGTAGTGGACGGTCTCGCCCCACTGCACTGATATCGCGAGTCCGGATAAGCCCAACTGCGCCGCGGTGAGGATTGCCCCGACGGTGCCTGAGTGCAGCACGCTTCGACCAACGTTGGCGCCGGCGTTGATCCCCGAGAGTACGAGGTCGGGCTCGATTCCGAAACTGCCGATGGATCCGAGCAACGCACACAAGGCGGGCGGTGCCTCCAGGGCGAAGGTAGGAATCGACTCGGCGCCGGCAATCGCGTGTCGACTGTACGTGACCGAGGGATGTTCGAATACGTCACCAACGGCGGCGGACATCCCCGAGTAGTTCGTTCGCGGTGCTACGACGACGGCTTCACGTACGTCGCCGTCGGCGGCGTCCTCGATCCAACGCGCTACCGCACGGGCGAGCACCGCGATGCCGGGCGCTCCCACGCCATCGTCGTTCGTGATGAGAATTCGCATACGTCGTACCCTAACTGTCGTAAGTTAAGTATCGAGGAAGAGAGGAATCGGTCGATGTTGCCCTCCGGCGAACAGATCGCGATTGCCCACGGCGACCAACGTGCTGTCATAACTGAGGTCGGCGCCACCCTTCGGACCTACGTTCAAGGTGGAGTGGCCGTCGTCGAAGGCTACGCGGGCGACGAAGTCCCCGTCGGGGCTCACGGCCAGGTCCTCTATCCGTGGCCGAACCGCTTGAGCGCGGAACCCTGGTCGTTCTCGGACCGCACGGGCCGACCGACCGTCGACATCGTTGAACAGGTGGCGGCAATCCACGGGCTCGTGCGGTGGCGACCCTTTCGAGTGGAATCGGTGAATCAGAACCGCTGCGCGCTGTCGCTGCTCTTGCACCCCACGCCGGCGTACCCCTTCGCCTCGTCGATCGAGGTGGCGTACCACCTCGGTTCGATGGGCTTGACCGTGACGACGACGATCAAGAATCTCGACGAAGTGGCGATCCCTTTCGGTTTGGGTTTCCACCCCTATCTCGCGGTGACCACGCCGACGATCGAGGGATCGACGTTGCGCGTGCCAGCCCGGGCCTTCGTAGCGGTGAACGCACGTCAACTACCGACTGGCGAGATCCTGCCCGTGACTCATCACGCACTCGACTTCACCGTGGCCAAATCGCTCAACGGTCATGAACTCGACGTCTCGTACACCGAGCTGACCCGTGACGACTACGGCATGGCCACTGTCACGTTGATCGACAAGGACGACGGATGCGTGGAACTGAGCATGGACCGGAACTTCCCCTACGTCCAGATTTACACGGGCGATCAACTCGGGCATGGTCGACGACGGACCTCGGTCGCGGTCGAACCGATGACGTGCCCGCCCGACGCGTTGCGTAGCGGAAAGGATCTCGTGGTACTCCAGCCCGGTCAGCATTGGGCTGGATCTTGGCGGATGCGACGCCTATCGTGAGCGGTCGAGTCGTCCTCGTGACAGGTTCGTCGCGCGGCATCGGTGCGGCGACGGCGACGCTATTCGCGTCACGCGGTGATCTCGTCGTATTCAATTCAGCCACGAGTGTCCAAGCGGGCGAGCGACTGGCCGCGCAGACCCCGAACTCGATCTACATCCAGGCGTCGATTGGCGTGTCGGGGGAAGCCGAGCGGCTTGTCTCCGAAGTGCTCGATCGTCTGGGTCGTCTCGACGTGCTCATCAACAATGCGGCCACAACGTCGGTCATCGACCATCGGGACCTCGCCGCAGCGTCAGTGGAGGTGTGGCGTCAGATCTTCGAGGTGAACGTGTTCGGGACGTGGGCGATGTCGGTCGCCGCGATGGACGCGCTGAGAGCGACGAAGGGCTCCATCGTCAACGTGTCATCGATCGCCGGTATTCGCCAAACCGGATCATCGATCCCCTACGCGACATCCAAGGCCGCGCTCAATCACCTCACCACCCTGCTCGCCAAAGTTGTGGGCCCGGAGGTACGTGTCAACGCCGTCGCACCGGGACTGGTCGATACCGAGTGGACAGCGCAGTGGGATGCGGTCCGGCGTCACGTCCAGGCGGTGGCGCCGTTGGGTCGCAGCGCGACGCCTGAGGACGTGGCCGCTGCGATCGAATCGTTGGTAGACAACGTCTACGTGACCGGACAGGTCCTCGCGGTCGACGGTGGGCTCAGTCTGATGCAGTGACCGGCTCCGTGGGTGGCACGGCTGCGCGCAGCAGTCGGTTCATGGCACGAGTGGCGCCACTGATCACGAGACGCTGCCAACGTCGTCGTTGAGCGACGCCGAGTGATTCAAGGGCCCAGTTCGGTAGCAGGCCGAGCGCGCTTTCGACGAGCAGCCAATACGCGAGTCGTTGAACGGGGCCGCCACCGACACCGGCTTTGAGGAAGTCGCGGGCCTCGACGCCATCAGCGCTCAATCGCAGTTCAGGGCGAAAGGCGCGTAACTGGCGGTGTAGTTCGTCGACTGTTGTCGGCGGCGAATCGCCGCCGAGGTCCTCCGCCACCTTCGCCATTTCGGACACGTAACGGTCGGCCTCGGCCGATGAGAGTCGATGGGGGCCAAAGCGCCGGTAGGACTCGAGGAAGATCGTCGTGCCCGCGACGTGTACCCACGACAGCAGGTGCGGGTCACTCGCCTCGTAACGCACGCCGTCATCAGCCACGCCGCGCACCGCGAGGTGAATCGCCTTTACCCGTTCGATGGACGCATACGCGGTGTTGCGCGATCCGTAGGTGGTGTCGCCAATGAAGTTGGCGGTTTGGAGCACTCGACCCAGGGTGTCCTCACGATACCGGGAGTGCTGCGCGACGCCAGCCATCGAGTACGGGTGCAGCATCTCGAGGAACAGCGAGCCGATACCCCCGATAAGCATGGCCGCCAGGTCGCCGTGGACGAGGCGTGCGACGCCGTCGACGGGCTGGTACGACTCGGCGGGGTCCAGACACATCGGCGGGGGCTCGCGCGTCAAGCCGGCTGCGTTACGAATCGACCGGTTGGCCCACACCCGAATCCGCTGGGGAATCGGGGTCCTAGATTGGGGCACCGTGTCGTCCTCCTCCGTTCGCCCCGTTCATTGTACGGCTGCTTTCATTTTCCCCGTCGCTCTGGGACACTGTGTGATGGCCCAAACGACACGCCGGCGAACAACCGACGCCGATGTCGCGACAGAATCCGATGTTTCGAGTGAGACCACGACCGCGACGAAACGACCGTGGAACGTCGTCGTATGGAACGATCCCGTCACGCCCATGAACGTTGTTGTCGTCATCTTCAAGCGAATCTTCGGCTATTCCAACAACAAGTGCACCCAGCTGATGCTGACAGTACATCACGAGGGGCGAGCCGTGGTCTGGTCCGGCGAGCGTGAACGAGCCGAGCGCTACTGCGTCAAGATCCAGGTTGCGGGACTTCAATGCACGGTGGAGGAGGCGGCCTAGTGGCGCCACGGCTCTTCATTCGTCGCCGCGACGGTCGCATCGAAGTACGACTCAACGAAGCCGGTCGCGATGTCGTGCGCGCCATGGTGCGTCGAGTGGTGGCCGCCGAGCACGACGTCGACGATGAGTGGGACACGACCTTGAACGGACCAATCGATCCGAGCCGGGACCAGGATGACCCCCTGCTCACCCTGGCGCGTCAACACGACATGAGCTCGAACGCCGAGTTGGCGTTGATGACCATCGACGAACCATTCTTGAACGACGGCGAGGCGTGGGCATGGCTGAGCACCCTGCAGGTCGCGCTTCGAGCGACGGCGAGCGCGCACGGATTGATCGACGACGAACGGATCAACGGCGCTGACGATGCCGTATTGGGTGAAATACAGGTTCTGCAGTCGCTCCTGTTCTCACTCGCTGACGTTGTGTGACACTTCGTGGGCCCGACGGGCCGCACCATTGCCAGAGCCCGTAGGCTGGGCGAATGCCAATTCGACCAACGCACCTGCTCGCCATGAGTTCACTCACCCTTGGCGCCCTCCTACTCGCGCCGGTGGCATCGCAGGCGTCGAGCAAGGTCACCGTGTCGACGGTGCTGCGCGCGGCCAAGAACGCCATGATCGGTGAGAAGAGCGTGCACATCGTCGTTGCGTCCAAATCCGGTAAGACGGTGAATCACGTGATCGCCGACCTCGGCACGTCGAGCGGTCAAGAGTACTTCGTCTCAGGAACGGCCAAGGTCGAGATCCGGGTCACGGCGAAGTACGCCTACTTGAGTGGGAACGCTAAGGGCCTGACCACATTGGTGGGCCTCACCGCCGCCCAGCAGAAGAAAGTCGGGACCAAGGTGATCGTGATGAAGGCGGGGACATCGCCCTACACGACGTTCGAGTCCAATCTCACGGTGTCCGCCTTCGCGACATTCTTGCCGACCGGTACGGGCGTGTCGCTCGCGACGAACCGTCACAAGAACTACGTCTTGACCTGGACCAAGCCCGCCACAAGCACCACGTCAAAGACCAAGAGTGTCCTCACGATCTCGTCGGGCAAGAAGGCGCTCCCACTCTCTGAAGTCGTGAGTGGAACCACCGGCAGCGGTAAGACCACCTTCTCACGGTGGGGCAAGTCTTTCTCGGTGACGCCGCCGCCCTCGTCGACGCTGGTGGCGTACTCGTCGATTGTGACGGGGTGATCGACTGCGCCTCAAGTGCAGAACAGCCCCTGTGATCAGGTGCGCCAATTCCAAGTTCGTCGATTGGACTTAGGACCCTATCCAGTAGTTGTGCCGTGCCCCGAATCTCCACTAAATAAGCCGTAGGCATTTCGAGCGATGTGGGGGGGTCATGGGTTCATACCGCGACGCGTGGGAACAGAGCATCAACAGTCCGAATGAGTTCTGGGGCGAGGCTGCTAAGGGCGTCACCTGGTACCAGAGTCCGTCAGTCGTCCTCGACGACGCCAACGCGCCCCTGTACCGCTGGTTCAGCGATGGCGTGATGAACACGTGCTACAACGCGATTGATCGCCACGTCGAGGCGGGGCGCGGAGCCCAACGAGCGTTGATCTACGACAGCCCCGTCACCGGAGTCAAGCGCGTCTACACCTACGACGAGCTGCTCGACGAGGTGTCACGCTTCGCGGGGGCACTCCAATCGCTCAACGTCACCAAGGGCGACCGCGTCGTGATCTACATGCCGATGATCCCCGAGGCCCTGATCGCAATGCTCGCCTGTGCCCGCATCGGCGCCATCCACTCGGTCGTTTTCGGTGGCTTCGCTGCGCACGAGCTCGCGATGCGTATCAACGACGCAGCACCGAAGGTGGTGGTCTCGGCGTCGTGTGGCATCGAGGTGAGCCGAGTCATCGAATACAAGCCGTTGCTCGACGCAGCGCTGACTGAGGCGAGCCACCATCCCGACGCGTGTGTCATCGTGCAACGACCCCAGGCGTTCGCCACAATGGAGGCCGGCCGGGACTTCGACTGGAACGACCTGATGGCAACGGCCTCCGCGGCACCGTGCGTGCCAGTCCAGGCCACGGACCCGCTCTACATCCTCTACACCTCGGGCACCACGGGTCGGCCCAAGGGCGTGGTACGTGACAACGGTGGCCACGCCGTCGCCCTGACCTGGTCCATGCCCAATATCTACGACACCACGGCGGGCGAGGTGTTTTGGGCGGCTTCTGACGTCGGGTGGGTCGTCGGACACTCGTACATCGTGTACGCCCCGTTGCTTGCGGGTGCGACGACCTTGCTGTATGAGGGAAAGCCAGTTGGGACGCCCGACGCCGGGGCCTACTGGCGCGTCATTGCCGAATGGGGCGTCAAGACCTTGTTCACCGCGCCGACGGGGTTCCGCGCCGTGAAGCGAGAGGACCCCACCGGGTCCCTGATCGGCCAGTACGACCTGTCGGGGTTCAAGTACCTTTTCCTCGCCGGTGAACGGTTGGACCCGGAGACTTACTCGTGGGCGAGTGAGCACTTGGGTGTTCCGGTGATCGACCACTGGTGGCAGACCGAGACCGGCTGGCCCGTCGCGGCGAACCTCATGGGTCTCGAACCGATGGTCGTGAAGCCGGGGTCGCCCACGGTGCCGACGCCCGGGTTCAACGTACAGATCTTCGGCGAATCGGGCGACCGCGTGCCCGCCGACACCGAGGGTCTCATCATGATCGAACTCCCGTTGCCGCCAGGTTGCATGGTTGGCGTGTGGGGCGACGAGCAGAAGTTCTTCGACACGTACTTGAATCACACCCCGGGTTACTACTTGACCGGAGACGGTGGACACTTCGACGAGGACGGGTACCTCTTCGTCATGGGTCGCGTCGACGACGTCATCAACGTGGCGGGTCACCGTCTCTCCACTGGTGAGATCGAAGAGATCATCGCGTCGCACCCCGACGTCGCTGAATGCGCCGTCATTGGCGTCGCCGACGCCTTGAAGGGACAGATCCCACGTGGGCTCGCGGTCCTAAAGGCCGGTGTCCAGCGTGACCACGACGAAATCGCCGCCGAACTTGTCCAGAAGGTCCGTGACCAGCTCGGCGCCGTTGCAAGCCTTCGACAGGTTGACATCGTGGACGCGCTGCCCAAGACCCGATCGGGCAAGGTACTGCGTAAGTCCATGCGGGCGATTGCCGACGGCGTCGACATGCCCGTACCGTCGACGATCGACAACCCCGCCACCTTGGATGCGCTTCGTCCGATCCTTCACCCCGAGGGTTAGTCCTCGGGGAGACCGTACCGAGAGAATCGGGCCCGTTCGGTGAACCCCGTGTCGCGATAGACGCGCTGGGCGACGTGGTTCGCATGGGCGACGCCGAGGCCGACCCATGGCACGCCCCGCGCGTGCGCGGCACCGACGACACCGCGCATGACGCGTCGAGCGAGTCCTTGACCGCGATAGGCACTCGCCGTGGCGACGGAGGCGATGACGTGGTAGCCCGATCGCCACTGCGTGAGGGCCGCGACCGCGCTCAGCACCGTCCCGTCCCAGACGCCGTACCACGAGATCACCGACTCCGCCCCGGGCCAGACCGACGAGCGCGGGGCATCTCGTTCGAGCAACGCGGTGATTGCGAGTGCGTCGGTGACCACCACGACGCCGGCGTCGGCGTCCATCGGCTCGGCTCGACGAGTGTAGAAGTCCCAGTTGCTCCGCAGTCGGAGTTCGCCGGCGCGGTCCCCGAGTGTTGAGTCGACGATGAGGCACGTTCGCCACTCGTCGAGTGGACTCGCGGCCGGACCGGCGCTCAGACCGAATGCCTCGTCACGTTCGACCGTGAACCACATCGTGTCGCCATCGCGTTGCGCGCCGCCGAATCGTTCGCGCACGGTGAAGAAATGGAATGGACTCGCGTCGCCGTAGTGTGACGTCGCCCACGACAAGGCGCAGTCCACGTTGTCAGTTTGTTCTCGCACAGGTTGATGTTAGGAGTCGACGGGTCCGACCCGGCTGTCTTCGAGTTCGTTACGCGCCTGGTACGAAGGGGTTATTGCTAGCGGCCGTTGGAGTTGAACCCGTCGCGTCCGATATCGTGAGGAGTCAGCGCCGCTCACGCGGCTCGGGCGGAGGAGCCATGACGACGGGTCGAATGTCTCAAGAGGCGTTACTCGAATCCATCGAGCGTGATGAGATCGACACGGTGATCTTGGCGATCACCGACATGCAGGGCCGCCTACAGGGCAAGCGGATTGACGGGCGGTTCTTCGCGAGCGAGTTTCTCGAGGGCTCCGGTGAGGGTTGCGGTTACGTCCTCGCGTCCGACGTCGACATGCGTACCGTCGATGGCTTCGCCTTGACGTCCTGGGAGCGGGGCTACGGCGACCTGGCGTTTGTTCCTGATTTCTCAACCGTTCGCTCGGTGCCCTGGCACGAAGCCACCGCGGTGGTGTTCGCCGATGTTCGAACAATTGACGGTGCTGGTGTCACCGTCTCGCCGCGACAGATCCTCCAGCGCCAGGTCGAACGCCTAGACGAACGCGGGTGGGTTGGCTTCACCGGAACTGAGCTGGAGTTCCTCGTCTTCACAGACACCTACGAAGCGGCATGGAACGCGGGGTATCGGGACCTCACGCCGGTCAATCAGTACAACGTCGACTACTCCATCTTGGGGACATCGCGCGTTGAGCCCCTGCTTGGGCGGATACGTCGCTCGATGCGTGGCGCAGGTATGGAGGTCGAGTCATTGAAGGGGGAGTGCAATCTCGGGCAACACGAGATCGCTTTTCGGTATGCCCCGCTGGTCGATAAGTGCGACGAGCACGGCCTCTTCAAGCTGGGCGCGAAAGAGATCGCGGCCCAGGAGGGCTACAGCCTGACGTTCATGGCGAAGTTCAACGAACGCGAAGGCAACTCGTGCCACATCCACCTGTCGCTGCGCGACCGGGCGGGTGAGCCGGTCTTTTCTGGCGATGGGCCGTACGGGTTCTCGCCGGTCTTCGAGCACTTCCTCGCCGGTCAGATTGCTTACGCGAGGGAGATGTCGTTGTGGTTGGCGCCCAATGTCAACAGCTATAAACGTTTCGTCGAGGGGTCGTTCGCGCCGACTGCCCTGGTGTGGGGGATCGACAATCGGACGTGCGCGTTCCGAGTCGTGGGCCACGGGTCGTCGGTTCGCGTCGAGTGCCGCATCCCGGGCGGCGACGTCAATCCCTACCTCGCCGAGGCCGCCCTGGTCGCCGCGGGACTTCGCGGTATCGAGGAGTCGCTGCCTTTGGCGTCACCGTTTACGGGTAACGCCTACACCGCCGACGCGCCACGTGTCCCGACGACCCTCCGGGAGGCTGCCCGGTTGTTCGACTCGTCGGCCGTGGCCCGCGAGGCCTTTGGCGACGACGTGGTCGACCACTACGTCCACGCCGCACGTGTCGAGATCGCCGCTTTCGACGCCGCGGTGACCGATTGGGAGCGATTCCGAGGATTCGAGAGGTTATGAGCACGATTTCCATAGTCAATCCGTCAACCGAGGTCGAGATCGCGTCGGTGGTGATGCACGACGTCGATGAGGCCGATCGCGCGATCGAACGTGCGGCGCAGGCGGCCACCCACTGGCGTACGGTGACCCCCGCCGATCGCGCGCGACTGCTGCGGCGCTTCGCGGAGGTCATCGACGGCCACATCGAGGAACTCGCCCAGCTCGAGGTCGCAAACTCCGGGCACACGATCGCTAATGCCCGTTGGGAGGCCGGTAACGTTCGAGACGTTCTGCACTACTACGCGGGTGCACCCGAGCGGCACGCCGGTCGCCAGATCCCCGTAGCCGGCGGTGTCGACATGACCTTCTTCGAACCGCTGGGCGTCGTGGGCATCATCGTGCCGTGGAACTTCCCCATGCCGATCATGGGTTGGGGGCTGGGTCCCGCGTTGGCGGCGGGCAACACGGTGGTGTTAAAGCCCGCATCACTGACGCCCCTCACCGCGATGCGCGTTGGTGAGCTCGCCCTCGAAGCCGGCATCCCCGAGGGGGTGTTCCAAGTCATCACCGGCGAGGGGTCGACGGTCGGCGAGCGATTCGTGACGCACCCCTCAGTGCGCAAGATCTGCTTCACTGGGTCCAACGCCGCTGGTCGCCGGATCATGGAGGGGTGTGCGGCGCAGGTGAAGCGCCTCACCCTGGAACTCGGCGGCAAGAGCGCCAACATCGTCTTCGCCGACGCCGACCTCGAGCGAGCGGGTGCTATGGCGCCGTACGCGGTCTTCGACAACGCCGGTCAGGACTGCTGTGCGCGATCACGACTGCTCGTCCAGTCATCTGGTTACGACCGGTTCATGGAGTACTTCGAAGCTGCGGTCAAGGCCGTCAAGGTGATCGACCCGCGCAACGAGGCGAGCGAGATGGGTCCACTCATCACCGCGGCCCACCGCGACACGGTCGCCAGTTACGTCGACGAGTCCACCATTGCGTTCCGGGGCAGCGCGCCGAGCGGACCGGGCTACTGGTATCCACCGACGGTGCTCGACGGCACCGACCGCGCGGCGCGTTCCTACTGTGAGGAGATCTTCGGGCCAGTGGTCTCGGTCGTGCGCTTCGAGGACGAGGCAGAGGCGATTGCTCTGGCCAACGAGGGCCCCTACGGACTCTCGGGTTCGATTTGGAGTCGAGATATCGGTCGGGCGCTGCGCACCGCGCGAGGTGTTGAGACGGGCACTCTGTCGATTAACTCAAACTCGTCGGTTCGCTACTCAACCCCCTTTGGGGGTTTTAAGCAGTCGGGTCTGGGCCGTGAACTCGGCCCTGACGCGCTGCGCTCCTTCAGCGAGGAGAAGAACGTGTTCATAGCAACGGAGGAATAATGGGACGTCTGGAGAACAAGGTAGCGATCATCACCGGTGGCGCGAGTGGGATCGGGCTCGCGACGGCGAGGCGGTTCGCTGCTGAGGGGGCCAGGGTCGTGGTCGCGGACCTGGCCGACGACGCGGGATCGGCACTCGCCGCTGAGATCGGTGGCACGTACGTGCACGTCGATGTCGCCGATGAGGCGAGTGTCCAGGCGATGTACACCCGGGTAGTTGAGGTCTACGGCGGTGTCGACATCCTGTTCAACAACGCGGGCATCTCACCGGCCGACGACGACTCGATCCTCACGACGGGTCTTGACGCCTGGCGGCGAGTCCAGGACGTCAATCTGACCTCGGTGTATCTCTGCTGCAAATACGGCATACCGCTGTTGCTCGAGCGCGGCGGGGGTTCGATCATCAACACCGCTTCATTTGTTGCAATGCTGGGTTCAGCCACGTCCCAGGTCTCCTACACGGCGTCCAAGGGTGGTGTGCTGTCGATGAGTCGAGAGTTGGGTGTCCAGTTCGCTCGACAAGGTGTCCGAGTGAATGCGCTTTGTCCGGGGCCGGTCAACACGCCGCTGCTGCGTGAACTCTTCGCGAAGGATCCTGAACGCGCGGCGCGGCGCCTCGTGCACGTGCCCATGGGACGCTTTGCCGAACCCGAGGAGATCGCCAGCGCCGTGCTCTTTCTTGCCAGTGACGACGCATCATTCATCACGTCGTCGACGTTCCTCGTTGACGGCGGGATCGGCGCCGCGTACGTCACGCCGCTCTAACGGTTTGGCGACACCTCGCCGACGGCGAAGTACTCGCTGAGGTACTTCTCGCCTTCGTCGGGGAAGATGGTCACGACAATGGCGCCGGCGGGCAGATCGGCGAGGACCTGTCGGGCGACCACGAGGTTCGCACCGGAACTCGGACCAACGAGGATCCCATGTACGCGCGCCAGCCGTCGCATCTCGGCGACGGCGTCATCGCTGTGGACGGAGATCACTCGATCGACGAGTTCGGCGTTTCGCTGGTAGATGGGCGGTACGAAACCGTCGGAGATCCCTTCGATGCGGTGTAGCGCGATGTCGCCGCAGACGATCGTGGAGGACTCGGCCGGTTCAAGCGCTACGACGAGCGCCGACGGATTCGCCGATCGGAACGCCTGTCCGACGCCGATGAGCGTGCCACCGGTTCCCACGCCCATGATGAACGCGTCCGGCGGCCGACCCGGTGGCAGTTGCGCCAGGATCTCGGGACCGAGCCAAGTCCGGTTCTCCTCGATGTTCCACTCGTTGGAGAACTGGTGCGGCGCGAAGTAGCCGGGCTCTCGTCCAAGCCGGTCAGCCTCTTCGAGCGCGTCGTTCACGTGGAAGGTCCCGATCGTGCGCAACTCGGCACCGAAGGCCGTCGAGATCGCGGCTCGCTCGCTACTGAGCCCCTCGGGCATGACGACGAGCATGCGATAGCCCTTTACGGCAGCGACCATGCTCATGGCGTTGCCCGTGTTCCCACTCGAGGCTTCGACGATCGTGTCGCCGCGCTGGAGAAGACCTTCGCGTTCCGCGCGTTCGATGATGTAGCGAGCCATCCTGGCCTTGATCGAGCCCGATGGATTCAGATACTCGAGCTTGACGAAGACGCCATCGACGGTGATAAGTGGCGTCGCCCCAATCGCATCAAGCACCGTTGCCGTGTGATCCGTGTCCATGTCACTCCTCACTTGCGGCCACATTACGACCTTGGGGTGATTGTCGCGTGCCGACCCGACGACGATGTACCGTGCGTGCCGTTCGGACAAGGCGACTTCGGATTGCGGGTCGAGTAATCGTCGCCGCACGCCCGTGACCTTACGGCGACGGTGGCCGGTACACTCGGCGCGTGTGGGTACTAGAACGCCTTCGGAGTGACCACGTCGACGCCGTCCTCACCTTCGAGATCAAGAACCGGGCTTTCTTCAGCGCCACCATCTCGGATCGTGGCGACGCCTACTTCGAGCACTTCGCCGAACACCATCGATCGTGTCTGAATGAGCAAGACGCCGGCACGTGCGTCTATTACGTCGTGGTCGACGAATCCGGTTCAGTTCTTGGGCGATTCAATTTGTACGAGATCAATGACGGGACCGCTGAGGTCGGGTACCGAGTGGACGAGTGCGCCACGGGGCATGGCCTGGCAACTGACGCGTTGCGATCGCTGTGCGCGTTGGCCGAGAAGGATTTGGGGTTGACGACGCTCACCGCTCGGACGAGTGCCGAGAACGTCGCGTCGCAACGAGTTCTTGAGAAGTGCGGCTTCGTCGTCACTGGACCCGTCGAGGTCGCTGGCCGGATGGGTCGTGGATATCGTTACGTGGTAGCGAAGTCGGTGGCGGGCAGACCGAGTCCGATGCGATTGGGTTAGTTCGCGTACGAGTTCGTGGTGGTGCGATGGGCGCTACACCCGTCGATGGTTCGATCGCAGGTCCGTGCGACGCCACAACTTCGCCGACTGTTAATGCCGACGTCACGAGTAGGTCCTAGCCGTCGTGGTCGCCGAAATCGCCGCAGGGGTCGGAACCAGACTTGACTCTCACCCCGGGGGAGGCCGCATACTTGGCTGGTCGCGAAGTCCCCGCGAGTCGACGATGGAGCAGTGTGCATGGAAGAGTTCGGCATAGGCGAGTTCGCACGGCGCTCGCGCCTTTCCGTCAAGGCGCTGCGCCTCTACGACGAACTCGGCGTGCTTGTTCCCGCCCGGGTCGACGGAGCGACTGGCTATCGCTTCTACGACATCTCGCAACTTGACGACGCGCGTCTTATTGCGATGCTGCGCCAGCTCGACCTGCCACTGGCGGTCGTGAAGCAGCTTCTCGCGTGTGATCGCGGGGAAGCGGCTGCACGCGTTGCGGCGCACTGGCGCAATGTCGAGTCGACTCATGGCGAGCGACGTGAGCTCGCCAAGTACCTCGTCAACCGATTGAGTGGAAGGAAAACCGTGATGTACGACGTGATGACTCGAGCCATGCCCGAGCGAAGCGTGCTCTGTCTGAAGCGCGCTGTCGATCAGAAGGGTGCGTGGGCGCTCGGCAAGGAATTCATAGCGATCCTGCGCGAGCGCCCTTTGCCAACGATGGAGGGGCGAGAGGGCGCAGCGTTCTCCATCTTCTGGGGAGAAGTGAGCGCCGATAGCGACGGGCCCGTCGAATGGTGCAAGCCAGTTCCTCGGACGAACGCCGAGGAACTCGCATCGATGTATCCCGAGTTGACCCTTCGGATCGAGCCGGCTCATCACGAGGCGTACGTCGCGCTGCCGAACGACTCGCTTCCAGCCACGCCCGAGGAGGACCCTGGTTTGCAGTGGCAACTCGCGTCCGAGGCACTGCGCGAGTGGGCCGCGGAACAACGCTTCGAACCAGGCAGCGATCCCGGTGATCTCGGCGTTCGGATCACGTACCTCGCCAACGGTCCGGTGACCGAGACGAGCGCACCGTACCGCGACTTCGCCGTACCCTATTTTCCAGCGCACGCGTAAGTAACGGTCGACCCGACTGAGCCGTCTCCGACCTATCCTGAAATTGAGAGCGAGCGTGCGTGACCAACGTGATTGAGAGTGTGTCGCTAAGCAAGCGATATGGCGACGTGTTAGCCGTCGACAATTTGAGTTTCAACATCGAAGCGGGCACAATCACCGGATTCCTCGGTCCCAATGGCGCAGGCAAGTCGACGACACTGCGGATGCTGCTCGGTCTCGCGAAGCCGACACTCGGTCACGCGACGATCTTCGGGAAGCCTTACGGTGAGTTGGAGGAACCAGCACTACGCGTCGGCGCGGTCCTCGAGGCGACCGATTTTCATCCCGGGAGGTCAGGACGCGACCACCTGCGAATGTTGAGTCGGGCCGTTGGACTCCCCGACAAACGGGCCGACGACGTGCTTGAGCTCGTTGAGTTGCAAGAGGCGGCCAGGCGTCGGGTCAAGGGATACTCGCTCGGTATGCGTCAACGCCTTGGTTTGGCGTCGGCCTTGCTCGGTGATCCGGACTTGCTCGTGCTGGATGAACCAGCCAACGGACTCGATCCAGAGGGGGTGAGGTGGTTGCGAGACTTCTTACGAGACTTCGCCTCGCGCGGTCGCACGGTCCTCATTTCAAGCCACGTTCTCGCCGAGATCGCCCAAACCGTGGACCGGGTGCTCATCATTAGTCACGGACGGTTGATCACCGAATCCACGCTCGAGGAATTGACGGCTCGCGTGGGTGGAGTGGTCCGCGTACAAAGTACGAAGCCCGACCAATTGGCTCTCGCGTTACACCGAGAGGGAATCTCCACCAGTCGGCCAAATGACCACACGCTGCTGGCTCAGGGCACCACGAGGGAGCGAGTCGGCGACATCGCGCTGGCTGAGGGGATAGCCATCCATGAACTGCTCACCGAAGGTTCGTCGCTCGAAGAGGTCTTCCTCGATCTCACCTCCGAGGTGGTTGCACCGTGAAACAGCTCCGTGCGGAATTACTCAAAATCCGCTCCACGCGTACGACGACCGGTCTCTTGGTGGGGTTGATCGCCCTGGCGCTTCTCTTCACAATCTTGACTTGTACGTTGTCACCGATCTCCCAGCTACTGACCGAGCGGGAACAGGCGAACGTATTGAGCTTCGGCAGCGTCGCGGGCGTCTTCGCCGCCCTGGCCGGCATCATGCTGTTTACGAGCGAATACCGATTCGGAACTATTCGACCGACGTCGTTGTTCAATGCGGATCGCAATCGACTCTTCACGGCAAAGTTCATCGCGGGAATGCTTTCGGGTCTGATCTTCGGGGTCATCGGCGAGGGCATCGTTTTGTCGGTCGGTGTTGGGATCTTCAAGTTGCGTGGTGTTGGCCTGGTGATGAGTGGCGCGAACGTGACCGAGTTGATCGTCGGTGCGGTCATCGGGACCGCCCTGTGGGGCGCGATCGGCGTGGGCATCGGCGCAATCGTCCCCAATCAGGTGGGTGCTGTCATCTCATTACTCGCGTGGGGCTTCGTCGTCGAAAACCTCGTCTTTGGCTTCTTACCCACGATCGGTCGCTTCCTTCCGGTGCACGCCGCGGACGCGATGATGGGCTCCATCCAAGACAAACAACTGCCGGGTGATGTCGGCGTGATGGTGGTCGTCGCCTGGGCGCTCACGCTCGCTGTCGTCGGGTTGGCACTACTGCGACGGCGAGATGTCACTTGACCTCTGGGTGACGGCTGGCGTGGGTAGCGGCCGAGGAGAGCGAATCAAGTAACGGCCGATTTGTCGTGGCCGCGTCGGGTGTTTCAGTGAATGGACGTGAAACCGGCGTCGATTCACCGGTTGGAAGTGGTGCGCCGGCCGGGACTTGAACCCGGAACCTGTTGATTAAGAGTCAAATGCTCTGCCAATTGAGCT
>JAKBGV010000017.1 GCA_021837305.1 Actinomycetes bacterium | reverse complement strand
CACGACGAATGCCGTGAGCACCGCCGTCACACGGTGGCCCGTCCGACACGGGTCAGCGCGAGACGTGCCTTCGGAGACCCCGAGAGGCTGGAGGGCTTGCCCACTGGTCACTCGGGGTCTTCGGCTTCTCATCGCGAAACCGCGATGGTCAAGGGCGCGAGGACCGTGCAACGTTACGGCTCGGCATCGTGAGGCCGTGGGCGAGGGACAGCAGTTGGGTCGTCCTCAATGGTTCACCACGGGGCACGAGGGCAGGACTGTACACTTCGCCGATGTCGCTCGAACTTCGGCCCTTCACCTTGGACGACGAGGAAGCTGCGCTGCGCGCCTGGCGCGCCTTTCAAGGGACTCCCTTCGTGTTCCTCACGTCGTATTACGAGGGACAACCGTGGGCCGAGTACGTGGCGTCCCTCGCCGACTACCGCGAGGGACGAAACCTCCCCGAGGGCCACGTACCCGGTGCGATGCTCGCGGCAGTGGTCGACGGCGTGCTCGTCGGCCGCGCGTCGGTCCGCTTCGAGCTCAACGAGTACCTCGCGGCCTACGGGGGGCACATCGGCTACGCGGTCATCGCCGAGTACCGCCGTCGGGGATACGCGACGGCGATCTTGCGTCAAGCGCTGCGACTCGCCTCGGCCCACGGGGTCTCGCCCGTCCTGCTCACGTGCGACGACGCGAACGTCGGGTCGGCCACGGTCATCGAACGGTGCGGGGGAGAGCTCGAAAGCGTCGGACCGGATGAAAACGGCGTGATGTTCCGTCGTTACTGGGTGCGCGTCTGACGCGTTGGGAGGGTGGGTGCAGTACTGCGCCGTCAGAAGAGCGGCGGGGTCTCGAGTGGCTCGATGAGCGAGGGACCGTCGTTGCGGATCGAGCCGACGGCCGGGCCGACGCCGTGGTGGGTCAGGGTTCCCGGACGCGCGGGTCTGAGCAGCAACGCCCGCTCGTCGGGTCCGTACTCGGCCACGTCGAGCCACGTTATGACGTCCTCGAGTTCGAGCACGACGGGCATCCGGTCGTGGACGCCGTCCATGTCGGCGTTCGGGGTCGTCGTAATCACGGTGCAGGTCGCGACGACCTCGTCGCCCGAGGACCAGTGTTCGTAGAGCCCGGCGAGCACGATGGGCTGGGCGTCGCGACGGGTGAAGTAATGAGGTTGACGGTGATTCCCCGGTCGATGATCCCACTCGTAGAACCCGTCGACGGGGATGGCGCAGGGGCGCTTGGCGAAGGCCGCGCGGAACGACGGCTTCTCTGTGACCGTCTCACCTCGGGCGTTGAAGAGTCGATTGGCGATCGCCGGGTCCTTCGCCCAGCTGGGTATGAGCCCCCAGCGGTAGCGGTCGAGCACCCGGACGCCCTCACGGTCACTCACCGCGACGAGTTGCTGGCGGGGCCCGACGTTCCAGCTCGGCTCCGGGTCGGGGTCTAGGCCCGCGGCGAGGGTCGCCTCGAGGAGTCGTGCGGGGCGGCTCGGTGGGCTGAACAGGGCGATTCGTCCGCACATAGGGCTCCTCTCTGCTTTGACGATAGGCCGTTGGCGCGCGTCACCGGGACTGGGTACTCTTACGAACATATGTTCGCTTCTCCACCGATTCGACCCCCCGTCCCCCCCGAGCTGGCGGCCACGCTGCGCCCGGTGAGCTTCGCGACCAACCGGCGGATCGCCCTCGACGAGCCGTGGCGCGGCCTCGTGCCCGGCGAGGGGCTGCGTCGCGGTTCGACGGTCGCGGTCCAGGCGCCGTCGGGGGCCGGGGGGCTCAGCCTGGCCCTGAGCCTGCTCGCCGGGGCGAGTTCTCGTGGCCACTGGGCGGCGGTGGTGGGCGTCGACGACCCCGGCGTGCTCGCCATGGCCGACCTCGGGGTGGACCTGCGCCGCGTGCTCTTCGTGCCGCGTCCCCGGGGGGCGTGGGCCGAGTCGGTCGCGGACCTGCTCGACGGCGTGGACTTGGTGGTCGTGCGCCCCCCGTCTCGCGCGGCGATGGGCAGCGCGCGGGTGTTGACGGACCGGGTGCGCGAGCGCGGCGCGGTGCTGCTCGTGGTGAGCGAGTCCGCGACGATCTGGCCCCTGCCGGTCGACCTCTCCTTCACGGTTACCCACGCGCAGTGGTCGGCGTCGTCTCGCCTCGAGGACCGCACACTGCGCGTGCGCATCGAGGGTCGCGCCGGTGTGCGCAGCGCTGAACACACTGTCGTGCTGCCCGATCGTCGGGGACGGGCGGCGGGTGGCTGAATGGAACGACTCATCGGTGTCTGGGTCGAGTCGCTGCGCGTCGAGGCCCTCGACGGTTCCACGTTGCGCGAGTCGCTCGCACTCCTGGACGCGCTCGGCGTGGTCTGCCCCTTCACCGAGCTGATCCACCTCGGCTTCTACGCGCTGCCGGCACGGGGTCCGAGTCGGTTCTTCGGGGGCGAGTCGCGGGTGCTCGAGGTGGTGGCGACGGTGGTGCGCGACGTGCTCGGCCGCGAGGCGTCCCTCGGCGTGGCCGACGGTCTCGTCTGGTGCGAGCTCGCGGCGCGCGAGGGCGTGGTGGTCGCACCGGGGGCGACGGACGAGTACCGGCGATCGCGCCCCCTCGCGGCGCTCGGGCGTCGTGACCTCGCCACGACCGGCCGCCGACTCGGGCTGCGCACGGTGGGGGACTTCGCCGACCTGGCCCGCGCCCGGGTGAACGAGCGATTCAGCGGGTCGGTGCTGGTGCTGCACCGGGTGGCGCGCGGCGAGCTCGACGAGCTGCCCGGTCAACGTGACGCGCGCCTCGGCGCGCGCCTCGGTCGCCTGCGCGAGGCCAATCGGCCCGACGAGCAGCGGGGGTTCTTCGGCCAGCGCGGGGCGGCCGACGACCGGGCGCACGCCGCCGCGCTGCGTCTGCGCCAGCGGCTGGGAGCCGACGGCGTGGCCGTAGCCGCGCTGCGGGGCGGCCGTCTACCCCAGGACCGCGCGGCGCTCGTGCCGTGGGGCTCGCCGGCGGCGCCGTCCGAGGACGACGCGCCGTGGCCGGGTCAGCTGCGCGCACCGTCACCGGCGACGGTGTTCACCCGTGGGGTCGCGGTCGAGCTGCTCGGTGCGGCGAACGTCACCGTGCGCGTGGACGCGCGCGGCACGCTCAACACCCCACCGACCACGTTCGCCTTCGCCTCGGGTGGCGCTCGCGGGGTGACCTGGTACGCGGGTCCCTGGCCGCTCGTCGAACGGTGGTGGGCGATTAGTCGGCGCCGGGCGCACCTCCAGGTGCTGCTCGACACCGGTGAGGCCCTGCTGCTCGCGACCGAGTCGGGCCGCTGGTCACTCGCGGGGGTCTACGACTGATGCCCGGGTACGGCGAACTCCACGCTCACTCGGGGTTCAGCTTCCTCGACGGGGCGAGCGACCCCGAGGAACTCGTCGCCGAGGCCGCGCGGCTCGGCTTGACGGGGCTCGCGCTCACCGACCACCACGGGCTCTACGGGGTGGTCCGCTTCGCCGAGGCCGCGCGCGCCCTCGGGGTCGCCACGATCTTTGGCGCGGAGCTGACCCTCGACGGTGATGACGACCGGGTGGGGGTGACGGATCCCTCCGGCGAACACCTCGTCGTGCTCGCCCGCTCACCCGAGGGCTACCGAGCCCTCTCGACCCTGCTCGCCGAGGCGCACCTGCGCCGCGGGGAGAAGGGCGCCCCGCGCTTCAGCCTGGGCGAGGTCGCCGCGGCGAGCCGGGAGTGGGTGGTGTTGAGCGGGTGTCGCAAGGGGCCGCTGACCCGCGCCCTCGTCGAAGCGGGTCCGCGAGCGAGCGAGCGCGCCCTCGCCCGGTTAGTCGAGGCCTTCGGCCGCGATCACGTGGTCGTCGAACTGTGGGACCACGGCGCACCCGACGACGTCGCGCGCAACGACGTCCTCGCCGAACTGGCCGTGCGCCGCGGACTCGCGGTGGTGGCGACGAACAACGTGCACTACGCCACGCCCGACGCCTTCGCCCGCGCCAACGTCCTCTCGGCAATCCGCGCACGGCGAAGCCTCGAGGCGATGCAGGGCTGGCTCGAGGCGTCACCCCTCGCGCACCTGCGCAGCGACGCCGAGCAACGACGCCGGTTCGCGCGCTGGCCCGGGGTCGTCGACCTCGCCGGGGAGCTCAGCGCGCAACTGGCCTTCGACCTGCGCCTGGTGGCGCCAAACCTCCCGCCGTTCACGACGCCACCGGGGATGGACGAGCAGGCCTACCTCGAGCAGCTCGTCGAGGCTGGCGCGTCGCGGCGCTACGGCGCGCGCGACGACGAACGGGTGCCCGGCGCGTGGCGCCAGATCGACCACGAGCTCGCCGTGATCGGTCAGCTCGGCTTCGCCGGGTACTTCCTCACCGTGTGGGACATCACCGAGTTCTGCCGGCGCGAGAACATCTACTGCCAGGGCCGCGGCTCGGCCGCGAACTCGGCCGTGTGCTTCTCGCTCGGGATCACCAACGCCGACGCGGTGCGGTTGAATCTCTTCTTCGAGCGATTCCTCTCGCCGGCGCGCGACGGCCCGCCCGACATCGACGTCGACATCGAATCAGGCCGGCGCGAGGAGGTCATCCAGTACGTCTACGCCCGCTACGGGCGCCGCCACGCGGCCCAGGTCGCCGCGGTCATCACGTACCGGCCGCGCTCGGCGCTGCGCGACGTCGCGCGCGCGTTCGGCTACTCCGAGGACGAGGCGGACGCGATCCGAGACCGGGTCGACCGTCACACGATGACCCCCCTCGGATCCGACGTGCCCGAGCTCGTCACGACCATGGCCGCGCAACTGCTCGAGCGCCCACGTCACCTCGGGATCCACTCGGCTGGCATGGTGCTCTGTGACCGACCGGTGATCGAGGTCTGCCCGGTCGAGTGGGGGCGCACGCCCGGACGCAGCGTGCTGCAGTGGGACAAGGACGACTGCGCGGCCATCGGTCTGGTGAAGTTCGACCTGTTGGGGCTCGGCATGCTCGACGCGCTGCACCGCGCCGTCGACCAGGTCCGGGCCTTCCACGGGGTGACGCTCGACCTCGGGTCCCTGCCCCAGGAGTCCGCGGTCTACGACCTGCTCTGCGAGGCGGACACCGTGGGGGTCTTCCAGGTCGAGTCGCGCGCGCAGATGGCGACCCTGCCGCGCGTGCAGCCCCGGTGCTTCTACGACCTCGTGATCGAGGTCGCCCTGATCCGTCCCGGCCCCATCCAGGGTCGCGCCGTGAACCCCTACATCCGCCGGCGTCGCGGCGAGGAGCCGGTGACGTACCTGCACCCGCGGCTCGAGCCGATCCTGCGCCGGACCCTCGGGGTGCCGCTGTTCCAGGAGCAGCTGATGGAGATGGCGGTCGCGGTCGCGGGCTTCTCACCCGCCGAGGCCGACGAACTGCGCCAGGCCATGGCGGCGAAGCGCTCGGCGCTGCGCATGCTCAAGTTAAAGGGCCGCTTCTACGCCGGCATGGCCGCGAACGGCATCCGTGGCGCGGCGGCCGACGAGCTCTTCGACGCGTTGTCGGCCTTCGCCAACTTCGGGTTCCCCGAGTCCCACTCGGTCTCCTTCGCCCACCTCGTCTACTGCTCGGCCTGGATCAAGTACCACTACCCGGCGGCCTTCCTCGCCTCGCTGCTGAACGCCCAGCCCCTCGGTTTCTGGTCACCCCAGAGCCTGGTGGCCGACGCGCGCCGACACGGGGTCTCGGTGCACCGTCCCGACGTGAACGCGTCGGGGGTCGGCGCGACGCTCGAAGGCTCGAGCGACACGCCCACGGTCCGCCTCGGCCTGGGCGCGGTGCGCGGGATCGACGACGGGCTCGCCGCACGACTGGTCGCCGGCGCACCCTGGTCGGGTCCCGAGGACCTGGTGCGCCGCGCCGGGTGTTCGCAGTCCCACCTCGAGTCACTGGCCGCCGCCGGCGCCCTCGACGCCTTCGGGCCGTCACGGCGGGCGTTGACCTGGTCGGCTGGCGCGGCCGCCCAGTCGTCGCCCGACCGACTCGCCGGGGTCATTACGGGACTCGTCGCGCCGCCGCTCGCCACACCGACCCCGATGGAGCGCGTCGCCGACGACCTCTGGGCGCTCGGGCTGACCCCTGAGGCGACGGCGATGGAGCTGCTCCGTCCGACGTTGCGCGCGAATGGCGTGGTGACAGCCGCCTCGCTGGTCGGCGCCGAGCAGACCCGCGTGGCGGTGGCCGGCGTGGTCACGCACCGACAGCACCCCGAGACCGCCCACGGCGCCGTCTTTCTCAACCTCGAGGACGAGACCGGCCACGTGAACGTGATCTTCTCCAAGGGTGCGTGGGCGCGGTGGTCCGCGGTCGCCGGTCGCGCCGGCGCACTCGTGGTGCGCGGCTCACTGCAGCGCGGTCAGGGAACCCTCGCGCTCAGCGCGGAGTCGGTCGAGCCGCTGTCATTGGCCGCGACGCGCTCGCGCGACTGGCACTGATCAGCGGTCGAAGGCGAACTCGGGCCGTTCGCCCGACTCGACCTGGAGCCGCACGTCCAACTGCACGAGCGCCAAGTCGTCGGCGTGGGTGACCCCCACGCACCGTGACGACGTGCGCAGCACGTCAAAGCGCAGCGGGTGGTGGTGCAGGATCGAGCCGACGAAGACCGGGAGCAACGCCTCGGGGCTCTCGGCGAAGTCGTGCGCCGTGACCGCGGCGGCGAGCAACGGCCAGACGGCCGGCTGAAAGCCCCACAGGTTCATCGAGACCGTCGTCTCGGGGTCGAGAAAGACCGGCGACAGACCGTCGTCGGCGAGAAAGCCGCTCGGCGAGTCGTGGACGTAACGGCGCTCGACGATGTCGGTGAGGTGGCCGTTGACCACGTTGCAGACACCCCGGGACACGGGCAGGTCACCCACCAGGGCGCGGTCCAGGCGAAAGCCGACCAGACAGCTGGTGGACTTGGTCCGCAGGTGCTCACCGAGCACCGTGAACGCGTCGCGGCCGTAGAGGTCGTCGGCGTTGGCGACGGCGAAGGGGACGGTCGGGTCGAGGTAGGGCAGTGCCGCGAGCGTCGCGGGGACCGTGCCTCGGGGCTGCGCCTGGAGCGCGAAGTCGACCGACCACTCCCGCGGCCAGGCGGCGTTGACGTGGCGGCGGATCTCGGGTCCCGTCTCGGGGTTGACCACGAGCACGAGGTGGGTGAAACCCGCGGCGAAGGCGTCCGAGGCGATGAGGTCGATGACCCCCTCGCCGTGCACGCCGACGGGTGCGAGTTGTTTGAGCCCTCCGTAGCGACGGGCCCGGCCCGCGGCCAGGATGACGAGCGACGGGCCCGTCACGACCAACGGACCACCGCGCTCGCCCACGTCATGCCGGCGCCGAAGCCCGTCAAGAGGGCGTACTCCCCGGCCTTGACCCGATCGTTGGCGATGGCGTCGCCCATCGCGAGGGGGATCGAGGCGCTCGAGGTGTTGCCGTAGCGATCGAGGACCACCACCGCGCGCTCCATGTCGATGCCGAGACGCTGGGTGGCGGCCTGAATGATCCGGATGTTCGCCTGGTGGGGCACGACGAGCGCGATGTCCTCGGCCTTCACGTTGGCGTCGGCCATGGCCGTCGTCGCCGACTCGACCACGACGCGCACGGCCCGGCGGAAGACCTCTTTGCCGTCCATCTGGATGAAGCCACCGTGCTCACAGGTGAGCAGGTCCGCCCAGTTCCCGTTCGCACCGAGGACGAACGAGAGCAGGTCGTTGCCGTTCGCGTCGTACTCGAGCACGACCGCGCCGGCCCCGTCGGCGAGTAGGACCGCCATGTTGCGGTCCGACCAGTCGGTCCAGCGCGAGAGGTTCTCGGCGCCGACGACGAGCACGCGGCGCTGACCCGTCTCGAGCAGGCCGTAGGCGGTGCGCACGGCGTACATGAACCCGCTGCAGGCGGCGTTTAAGTCCATCGCCGGACAGCTGAGGCCCATCTCGGCGGCGATCAGGGTCGCGGTGGCCGGGGTGATCCGGTCCGGGGTGGTCGTGGCGAGCACCAAGAAGTCGATGTCGTCGGCGCCGACGCCGGACGCCGCCAGGGCGCGCTGCCCCGCGAGCACGCCGAGGGACTTCGCCGAACCGCCGACACGACGCTCACGGATGCCGGTGCGCTCGGTGATCCACGCGTCTGAGGTGTCGAGGGTCTGGGAGAGCTCGTCGTTCGTGATGACCCGGTCGGGAACGGCGGTACCCCACCCCTTGAATCGAACGCCCATGGAAAAGCCCTTTCGCCGACCGGTATGGGGCCAGTCTAGGTCGGACCTACGCGCTCGGCGGTGCCTTCAACACCTGCAGCGTGCAGCGCGCGACCGCGATCAGTCGCTCACGTTCGTCGGTGAGCTCGATGCCCCACACCTGGACCGAGCGACCCTTGCGAAAGGGTGTCGCGGTCGCGGTCAGTTGCCCCGAGGCCATCGAGCGGAGGTGGGAGCAGTTGAGCTCGGTCCCGACCACGATGTGCTCGGGACCCACGCTGATCGCGCCGCCGAAGGAGGCCGCGCCCTCGGCGAGCAGTGCCGAGACCCCGCCGTGGAGGATGCCGTAGGGCTGGTGGACCTTGGGTCCGACCTCGAGACGCAGCACCACGCGATCCGCGGAGGCCTCGACCACCTCGACGCCGAGCAGGTCGTGCACGTTCTCGCTCGTGGTGAAGCCGTCGAGGAAGTCCATCGGCCAATCATAAGTGGCCCGGTAGCCTCGAAACCATGACCCGACTCGTCGACCTGCGAAGCGATACCGTCACCCAGCCCACCGCGGCGATGCGCGAAGCGATGGCGAGCGCGCCCGTCGGTGACGACGGGTACGGCGAGGACCCCACCGTCAACACCCTCGAGGCGCGCGTCGCCGCACTACTCGGCAAGGAGGCGGCCGTCTTCGTGCCCTCGGGCGTGATGGCGAACCAGATGGCGATGCGGGTGCTCACCCACCCCGGCGACGTGGTCGTCGCGGGCGCGAATCAGCACGTCGTGGACTTCGAGATGGGCGCCTCGGCGCGCAACGCCTCGATCCAGTTCGCCCTCGTCGATGACACCTCCGGTCGCCTCGACCTCGACCGGGTGGTCGAGATCGTCGGGGCCGAGGCCGATCACCGCGCCCACGTCGGCGCGGTCGCCGTCGAGAACACCCACATGCCCTCGGGCGGCACGCCCTGGGCGCTCGACGACCTCGAGGCGCTCGCGCGCGCGGTGGACCGGCCGATCCACCTGGACGGTGCACGACTCTTCAACGCGGTCGTCGCGACCGGAGTCTCCGCCGCCGCCTACGCCGCGCCGGTGACGACGGTGATGGTCTGTCTCTCCAAGGGACTCGCCGCGCCGGTCGGTTCACTGCTCGCCGGTCCGAAGGACCTGATGGACCGGGCCCGTGTCGAGCGAAAACGTCTCGGTGGCGCCATGCGACAGGCGGGCGTGCTCGCCGCGGCTGGGCTGGTGGCGCTCGACACCATGGTTGAACGGTTGGCCGAGGACCACGCACGGGCCCGTCGACTCGCTGACCTGGTGGCGGGGACGTTCCCCGAGTCGGGCTACGACCCCGCGTCGTGTCGCACGAACATCGTCGTCTTTACTCATCCCGACGCGCGCGCGCTGGTGGGCGCGCTCGCCGAGCGCGGCGTGCTCGCCGGCACCCTCGCCGCACGACGCGTGCGACTCGTGACCCACGTCGGGGTCAGTGACGACGACCTCGAGCACGTGGCGGGCGTCTTTGACGATCTGGCTCGCCGCTGACACCGAGATTTCACCCTCGACCAGCGTTTCGGGCCCGTACACGGCGGTAGCCTGGGCACGGTAGTTGTGCCCATGCCCGAAATCTTTCACCTCTCAACGTTCCTGCACCGACCGATCTTCGATCGAGAAGGTGACCGGATTGGACGCGTCCAGGACCTGGTCGCGCGTCTCGGCGACGACGCCCACCCGCCGGTCGTGGGCGCGGTTATCCGTATCGAGGGCCGTGACCTCTTCGTGCCGATTCGCAAGATCGGCGGCCTGGAACGTGGCCGCGTGACCTTCGAGGGACGTCGGGTCGACCTTCGACGCTTCGAACGCCGCCCCGGCGAGCTCCTGCTCGCCGAGGACCTGCTCGCGCGACACCTCATCAACCTGGTGCGCGGCCGACTCATCAGCGCCAACGAGATCGAGCTGGCCAAGATCGACGGTGTTTGGGAGGTCGTCGGGGTGGACCCCGGCCGTCGGCCCCTGCTGCGTCGGATCCTCGGTCCTTCGATGGGCCAGCGCGTCAAGGCCGAGGCGATCGTCGACTTCGCCTCGATCGAGCCGTTCGTCGGCCATGTCCCCACGGCCCGCCTGCGGATCCCGTACCGCAAGCTCGCCAAGCTGCACCCCGCCCAGATCGCCGACCTTGTCGAGCAGGCGAGCCACGAGGAGGGCGAGGAGATCATCGAGGCGGTCGGACTCGACCGTGAACTCGAGGCTGACGTCTTCGAGGAGCTGGACACCACCCACCAGCTCGAGTTCCTCGAGGACCGCAGTGATGCCGACGCGGCTCGACTGCTCGCGCGCATGGAGCCCGACAACGCGGCCGACTTGATCAGCGAGATCAACCAGGAGCGGCGCCTCACAATCCTAGAGAACCTGCCGGCGGGCCAGCAGGCCAAGGTGCGAAACCTGCTCGCCTACAACGCCGACACCGCTGGGGGGATGATGAACCCGGACTTCGTGTCCGTGCCGGCCACCGCGACCGTCGCCGAAGCCCTGGAGTCCGTGCGGGACTCGCGAGTGCCCGCCGAAGCACTTCAGAGTGTCTACGTCATCGACGAGCAGGGCCAGCCAGTTGGGGCGGCGGCGATCGCGGGACTCGTGCGGGCTCGCGCGAACGATCTCGCCCTGAGCGTGGCGCGAACCCAGTTGGCGCACGTGCACCCGCACTGGGATCTACACCGTGTCGCTCGCAAGATGAGCGACTTCAACCTGACCGTGCTGCCGGTCGTGGACGAGACGCACGGTCACATGATTGGCGTCGTGACGGTTGACGACTTACTCGAGGAGCTCTTGCCCCAGGGCTGGCGTCGCGAGTTCGGCATGACGGCGGGGGAGGAATAGTGCCCCGCCGCGCGCCCCGTTCAAAGGGGGTTGTCTGAAACCCCCTAGTACCGATTCAACCGTGACAGTGCAGTACGACCCAACCCGACCGCGGTCGGTCCGTTTGGCAGGTCTCTAACCCGCCTCTGGGCCCGTCGTGGTCGCCCACGACGATGAGAGGAGGTGGCGTGGAGAACGAGAGCCGACAGCAGCAAATTCGAGGTGCCTTCGGGACGATCTCGTCCCACGACACCGGCGAGCGTCGTGGTGCCCGAGCCCGTCTACTCACGTTGCTCGCCATTATCGGACCGGGACTGATCGTCATGGTCGGCGACAATGACGCCGGTGGCGTGTCGACCTACGCCCAGGCCGGGCAGAACTTTGGGTACTCCCTATTGTGGACATTGCCGCTGCTGATCCCGGTCCTGATTGTGAACCAGGAGATGGTGGCGCGTCTAGGCGCGGTCACCGGCGTGGGCCACGGCCGCCTGATCCGCGAACGTATCGGACGACGCTGGGGGAACGTCTCGATCGGGTCGATCCTGCTGCTTAACTTCTTGATCATCATCACCGAGTTCATCGGCATCTCGCTGTCGATGGACTACTTCGGCGTGTCGCCTTACATCTCTGTTCCCGTCGCCGTGGTCGCGCTCTTCTCGGTCACCGCGACTGGATCGTTTCGCCGCTGGGAGCGCTTCATGATGCTCTTCGTGGCCACCAATGTGATCGTGATTCCTCTCGTGCTGCGCGTGCATGTCGCCACGGCAGCGATGACCCAGAGCTTCGTCGTTCCGGGTATCCGCGGTGGAGCGAGCTCGGCGAGCGTGCTGCTGATCATCTCAATCATTGGCACGACCGTGGCACCCTGGCAGCTCTTCTTCCAGGAGAGCAACATCGTGGACAAGAAGATCTCGCCGCGCTGGCTCAACTACGAGCGGGCTGATACGGTGATCGGTTCGATTGTGGTGGTGGTGGTCGCGTCATTTCTCGTCGGGGTCACCGCCGCAGGTCTGTCGCACCACGGCGGCACCAACGCCTACGTGAACGCACTCGAGGTCGCACGTGGACTGGGTCGCTACGTCGGTCACGGCGCCGGCACCTTCTTTGCCATCATCCTGCTTAACGCATCGATTGTCGGCGCGGCCACGGTGACTCTCGCGAGCAGCTACGCAATGGGTGACCTCTCGAATCGGTTCAACCAGGGACTCGACGTGCCAATCCGTGAAGCGAAGGGCTTCTACGGAGTCTTTGCCGCGTTGCTGGTGATCGCCGGCGCGGTGACTTTGTTACCGGGTGCGCCGCTCGGGATCATCACGTTGGCCGTACAGGCCATGAGTGGACTGATGTTGCCCAGCACCTCGATCATCGTGCTGCTACTCGCCAACGACCGGGCCACCCTCGGCCCGTGGGTTAACCCGCGCTGGTTGAACGCCGTAGCGGTCGTTATCGTCGGGGTTCTTGTCGTGCTCTCGGTGGTCATGATGATCTCGACCGTCTTCCCGTCGGCACCGGTGGTTGGCCTGCTCGAGGGACTCGGTGCGCTCGCTGTCCTCGGACTCGCCGTCGGTCTCCCGATCGGGTTGCGACGCGCCGGACCGCAACCTCACTACGACATCGAGCGCCTCGACTGGCGCACGCCTCGATTGGCACTGCTTGAGCCGCCGGTCCAGTCGCGCCCCCGACGCTGGCTGCTCGGGGCGAACGGCGCCTATCTCATCGTGGCCGGCACCCTGCTCGTCGTGCGCATCATCCAACTGACGACCTCCTAGTGTCGTGGCGTGAGTAATCGACCGACCCTGGTGTGCGTGCACGCGCACCCCGACGACGAGGCACTCTTCACCGGTGGGGTCTCGTCGCACTACGCCGACCTCGGGTACCGCGTCGTGCTCGTGACCTGCACCGACGGACGCTACGGCCTGGACCCCACGGGGCGCGCGGGTGACGACCCCGACCACGACGTCCCTGCGACGCTGGTCGCCCGCGCGGGCGAGCTCGCCACGGCCGCCGCCCTCGTGGGCTTCGAGCGGGTCATCCAGCTCGGGTACCGGGATTCGGGGATGTCGGGCTGGGCCCAGAACGGGGACCCGAACGCCTTCGCGGGCGTGGGCGTCGAACGGGCCGCGACGACGCTCGCCGCGCTCTTTGACGAGCTCGACGCCACAGTCGTCGTGACCTACGACGAGCACGGCTTCTACGGACACCCCGACCACGTCATGGCCAACGTCCTCACCCGCGCGGCCGTGTCACGCTCGGCGTCGGTCGAGCGCCTGTACTACCCGATCGTGCCCGAGAGCGTGCTCTCGCGCTTCGTGCCCGACGCGCGGGCCCTCGAGGTCTTCCTGCCGGCGTGGGTCCTCGAGGCGGGGATCGGCGCGCCCGACGAGCTCGTCGCCACGACGATGGACGTGCGCCGTTGGGCGACGGTCAAGCAGCGCGCCATCGCGGCCCACGCCAGTCAGATCGACAACGCCGACCTCGTGACGATGGACCCCACGCTCTTCCTCGCGCTCTTTGGCACCGAGTACTACCAGCGCGCCTGGTCTCGACGACCAGTGGTGGCCGACGAGACCGACCTCTTCGGGGGCCTCTCGTGAGCCTCACCTTCCTCGCGGTCCACGCCCACCCCGACGACGAGGCGAGTTCCACGGGCGGGGTCTTGCCGCTGCTCGCGGCCCAGGGTGTGCGCACCGTGCTCGTGACCTGCACCAACGGCGAGTACGGCGACGCGCCCGGTGGCATCAAGCCCGGGGCGCCGGGCCACGACCCCGAGGCGGTCGCGACACTGCGCGAGGCCGAGCTCGATCGCGCGGTCGCCGTGCTGCGCGTGGACCGGCTGGTGCGCCTCGGGTATCGCGACTCGGGCATGGTGGGCTGGCCCCAGAACGACGACCCGCGGTCCTTCTGGGCGACGCGCGTCGACGAGGCCGCCGACCGCCTGGCCGCGGTGCTGCTCGAGGAGCGTCCCGAGGTCGTCGTGACCTATAACGAGATCGGCTTCTACGGCCACCCCGACCACATCCAGGCTCACCGGATCACGCTCGCGGCGATCAAGCGACTCGACTACGAGCCCACCGTCTACTTCAACGCGATCCCCAACAGCGTGATGGCTCGGTACCGGGCGCGCTGGGCCGAGGAGGCTCGCCAGCGAGCCGAGGTCGCGCTCGCGCGCGGTGAGGAGCCCGAGCCCGAGTTCGATGGCGAGGAGATGGACCTCGGGACCCCCGACGACCAGATCGCCGCCACGATCGATGTCAGCTCGGTGGTGGACGCGAAGTTCGACGCGCTGGCGGCCCACGAATCCCAGCTCGCCGACTCCTTCTTCATGGCGATGGGCCGCGAGCGGTTCCGCCTCGAGATGGGTACCGAGTGGTTCGTGCGCGCGACCAACCCCCGTGGTATCGAGGGGCCGGTCACGGACCTCTTCGCCGGTTACCGCTGACGTGGACTTGAACGGTACATTGGTGCGGTGAGCGCCAGCACGTTATTGGAGCTGCGCGACGTCGGCAAAGTCTTCGGCGACACGGTGGCCCTCGAGCCCACGACGTTGTCCATCGACGAGGGCTCCTTCGTCGCCATCGTCGGCCCGTCGGGCTGTGGCAAGTCGACGATGTTCAACATCATCGCCGGACTCCTCGCCCCCGACGGCGGGGAGGTGCGACTCCACGACCAGCCCGTGACCGGGGCGACCGGGCACGTCGGCTACATGCTCCAAAAGGACCTGCTCGTGCCCTGGCGCACGGTGGAGGACAACATCACCATGGCCAAGCGTCTCACCGGTCGGGTCAGCGCGGCCGACCGCGGTGAGGCCCGGCGCGTCGCACGCCAGTACGGACTGGGGGAGTTCCTGCGCCACTATCCGTCGGCCCTCTCGGGTGGGATGCGCCAGCGCGTCGCCTTCATGCGCACCCTCGTGACCCACCAGCCGCTGCTGCTGCTCGACGAGCCCTTCGGCGCACTCGACGCCCAGACCCGCCTCGAGATGCAGCAGTGGCTCCTACAGGTCTGGAAGGACACCGAACGCACCGTGCTCTTCATCACCCACGACGTCGACGAGTCGATCTTCCTCTCGGACCGGGTCCTCGTGATGTCACCGCGCCCCGGGCGGGTGGTGGCCGACATCGTGAACCCGCTCGCGCGCCCGCGCACGGTCGATACCCTGGTCGACCCGCAGTTCGTCACGATCAAGGGCCAGATCATGCACCTCTTGCACGGGGGTCAACCGTGACCGACGTCACCGCACCAGGCGCGCCACGCCGCGCAGGTCGATCGAGCGACGAGCGCGTCACGCGAAAGGTCGCGCGCAATGTCGGGGTGCCCGTGCTCTCGATTGTGCTGCTGTTCGCCCTCTGGCAGGGCATCGTCGTCGTCTTCCACGTCGCGCCGTACATCGCCCCGCGTCCCCGACAGGCCATCCTCGCCGTGACCCAGAACTGGTCGACCCTCTGGCCGCTCGTGCTCGGCACGATCCGTGAGACGGTCTACGGCTTCATCGCCGGAGCGGTGCTCGGCGTCGGTCTCGGGGTCATCATGGCCAAGGTCCCGGTCCTGCAGCGACTGGTGTACCCGGTTCTGGTACTAAGCCAAGCCGTGCCCATCATCGCGCTGGCGGCGCCACTCGTCTTGATCCTCGGCTTCTCGGTGACGCCCAAGGTGGTCATCGTCGCGTGGATCGTCTTCTTCCCCGTGACGGTGAACGTGCTCGACGGCCTCAGCCACGTCGACCAGGACCTGGTGAATCTCGCGCGCGTCTACGGCGCGCCACGTTGGCGCACCTTCATCCAGATCGAGATCCCCGCGACGGCGACCCCGCTCTTCAGCGGACTCAAGATCGGCGCCACCTACGCCGTCACCGGGGCCATCATCGGGGAGCTCGCGGCCTCGGACGGCTCGTCGCTCGCGCTCTACCAGGAGCACGCCAACACGAACCTCAATACGGCCGCGGTCTACGGCACCACGATGCTCATGACCGTGATCGGCATCAGCTGGTTCTTGCTCGTGGTCGGGGCCGAGGTCTTCGCCACCCCCTGGCAGCGCCGCACGGTGGCGCGCCGAGGCTGGCGCCGGGGCGACCGACTCGAGGACGAGCCGGCTCACTAGTATCGGTTGACCGTCGATAAGGAGCATCGTGAAACTTCGTCGAATCACCGCCGTCGCGAGCGCGGGCGCGCTCGCCGTGAGTTCTTTCGTCCTGATGGCCGGCGGTGTGTCGTCGGCCGCGACCACGACGATCACCTTCGCCTACGACTTCCCGGGTCCGGACTTCGAGCTCACGCCCGTCGTGGTCGCCAAGGACCTCGGGTACTTCAAGGCCGCCGGGCTCAACGTGAACGTCAGTTTCCCGCCGGACACCTCCTCGACCACCAAGCTCCTCGCCACGGGCAGTGCCCAGATCGGCTTTCTCACCACGACCGACATGGGCGTGGCGGTGAACGCGGGAGCCCCCGTGCTCTCGGTGGCCAACTATTCGATGCGCAACAACTGGGCGCTCTTCGCCAAGCCGGGCACCAAGCTGACCCCGGGTAACCTGACGGCCGCCCTGAAGGGCAAGCGGATCTTCTCCTACGGCGACACCTGGACCGAGTCGATGCTGCCCTTCGTGCTGCGCTACGCCAAGCTGAAGCCCTCCCAGGTCAAGATCGTCACGGCCCCCACCGGCAATGACCTGACGGACCTGCTCGCGGGGAAGGTCGACATTTCCACCTCGACCACCAACTACGAGATCCCGGGCTTCCAGGGCTCGGGCACCAAGGGCACCGAGGTCCAGTTGCTCGGCACCAAGGTCGGTGCTCCCGACATCCCGGTGTGGGTCTACGCGGTGACCCGCTCCTACGCCGCGTCCCACGGCAAGGTCGTCAAGGCCTTCCTCGCCGCGGTGAAGAAGGCGACCGTCTGGGCGGCCGCCAACCCCGCGAAGGCGGCGGCGGACTTCTCGAAGGCCTACCCGAAGAGCGGCTACACCAACGCCTACAACCTCGAGGGCTGGAAGTTGACCGTGCCGTTCCTCACCAACGCGCAGCACCAGTACTTCGTCCAGACGAGTGCCCAGTGGTCGACGCTCGCGCGAGCGCTCAAGAGCATCCACCTGATCAGTAAGGTGCCCGCGCCCACCACGTACTACACCAACCGGTTCCTGCCCTAGGTGGTCGGGGAGAGTCCCCGGATCGGGGTCGTCGGGAGCGCGAACGTCGACCTCGTGGTGCGCTGTGAGCGCCTGCCGCGCCCCGGTGAGACGGTGCTCGGGGGCGACGTGACGCGCCTCGCCGGTGGCAAGGGCGCCAATCAGGCCGCCGCCGCGGCTCGGCTGGGCGCCGACGTGACGCTGCTCGCATCCCTCGGGGCCGACGAATCGGGCGAGTGGCTGGCTCGAAACGCCGCCGAGCTCGGTGTCACGGTCGTGTGGCCCGTGGCCTCGCGTCGGGCGACCGGCGTGGCGTTCATCACGGTGGACGACCGGGGCGAGAACTCGATCGTCGTCGCCCCCGGGGCGAACGACGATCTCGACGTGTCCGGCGTGGACCTCGCGGGCTTTGACGTCGTGCTCGCCCAACTCGAGGTGCCCACCCACGTCATCGCCGACGTCGCGAAGCGGGCCCGATCGCTCGTGCTCAACGTCGCCCCGGCGGTGCCGGTGGACCCCGCGGTGCTCGCGCGCTGCGCCGTCGTGATCGCCAACGAGGTGGAGGCGGCCACGCTAGACCTGGAAGCGATCGCGAACTGCGTCGTGACCTTGGGGGCGGCGGGCGCCGTCCACTACGCCTACGGTGTCGAGGTCGCGCGCGCCGCGGCCCCGGCGGTGACCCCGGTCGACACGGTCGGTGCGGGCGACGTCTTCTGTGGCGCCTACGCGCTGCGACACGCGCTCGGCGACCCGCCGGCTCGCGCGCTCGCCTACGCCGTCACCGCTGGCGCCCTCGCCACGCTCGCCCCCGGCGCCCAAGGGGGGCTCCCCACCGACATGGAGGTCCGAACGTGGCTCGCACCCGACTGGTAATCGACACTGATCCGGGCGTGGACGACGCCGTCGCGATCCTGCTCGCGCTCGCGAGCGAGGAGCTCGACGTGCTCGCCCTCACGTGCGTCGCGGGCAACGTCGACGTCGACAAGACCACACTCAACGCGCGCCGGCTGCTCGACCTCGCGGGCCGGCGCGACGTGATCGTGGCGCGCGGGTGCGCGGCGCCGCTCGTGGGCGAACTCGACGAGGCGGGAGACGTGCACGGCGTCGACGGGCTCGGGGACATCGAGTGGCCCGACCCGCTCACCCCCGAGGGTCCCGAACACGCCGTCGACCTGATCGCACGGCTCGCGCACGAGGCGCCCCTCACCATCGCCGCCATCGGGCCGCTCACCAACCTCGCGGTCCTGCTCGCGCGCTACCCGGGCGTCGAGTCGCGCGTCGAGCGCGTCGTGATCATGGGCGGGTCCTCCTTCGCGGGTAACGTCACCGCAGCCGCCGAATTCAACATCTGGGCCGACCCCGAGGCGGCCGCGCGGGTCTTCTCAGCCACGTGGCCGATCACGCTGATGCCGTTGGACCTCACGCACCAGGCCACGCTCGACGACGGCGATCTCGCCTACCTCCGAGGGCTCGGCACCGAGGTGGGACGACGCACCGCCGCCATCCTCGAGCCCTACGCCGCCTACCACGACCAGTGGTACGGCAACCGCGACGTGATCATGCACGACGCGATGGCGATCTACGAGCTGCTCGTGCCCGAGGCCATCGAGAAGCAGGGCGCCCACGTGGTCGTCGAGACCGGCGGCGTGCACACCCGCGGCGAGACGGTCATCGACCGACGCCGCGGCTTCGCCGCGAGCCCGACGAGGGTGGGCGTGCGACTGGACAACGTCCGCTTCGTCTCGTTCCTGCGTGAACGACTCGCGCGCTACCCGCTCGACTAGTAGCGGTAGGTGTCGGGCTTGTAGGGACCCTCGACGGGCACGCCGAGGTAGTCGGCCTGACGCTTGGAGAGGGTGGTCAACTTCACGCCGAGCGCGTCCAGGTGCAGCCGGGCGACCTTCTCGTCGAGGTGCTTGGGCAGGGTGTAGACGCCGACGGCGTAGTGCTCGGGGTTGGTCACGAGCTCGATCTGGGCCATCACCTGGTTGGTGAAGGAGTTGCTCATCACGAAGCTCGGGTGGCCGGTCGCGTTGCCGAGGTTGAGCAGGCGTCCCTCGGAGAGCACGATGATCGAGCGGCCGTTGGGCAGGGTCCACTTGTCGACCTGGGGCTTGATGGTCTCGCGCGTGACGCCCGCCAGGGCCGCGAGTCCGGCCATGTCGATCTCGTTGTCGAAGTGCCCGATGTTGCCCAGGATCGCCTGGTGCTTCATCTGCTGCATGTGCGCCACCGTGACGATGTCGCGGTTGCCCGTCGCGGTCACGATGATGTCGGCGTAGGGCAGGGCCTCCTCGAGAGTCGTGACCTGGAAGCCGTCCATCGCCGCCTGCAACGCGCAGATCGGGTCGATCTCGGTGACGATGACGCGAGCTCCCTGGCCGCGCAGGGACTCGGCCGAGCCCTTACCGACGTCGCCGTAACCGCAGACGACCGCCACCTTGCCGCCGATGAGCACGTCGGTCGCGCGGTTGATGCCGTCGATGAGCGAGTGGCGACAGCCGTACTTGTTGTCGAACTTGGACTTGGTGACCGAGTCGTTGACGTTGATCGCTGGGAAGAGCAGGGTGCCCTGGGCCGCCATCTCATAGAGGCGGTGCACACCGGTCGTCGTCTCCTCCGAGACACCCGTGATGCCGGCCGCCATGGGTTCGAAGAACGGCTGGCCGCGGCGCACGATGCGGTCAAGCAGCGACAGGATTACCCCGTACTCCTCACTGTCGGCCGCCTCGGGGGCGGGGACGAAGCCGGCTCGCTCGAACTCGAGGCCCTTGTGCACGAGCAGAGTGGCGTCACCGCCGTCGTCGAGGATCGTCGTCGGACCGACGTGCCCCGGCCAGGTCAGCAACTGCTCGGTGCACCACCAGTACTCCTCGAGGCTCTCGCCCTTCCACGCGAAGACCGGGACGCCAGCGGGCTCGTCGACGGTGCCGGTCGGGCCCACGACGACGGCCGCGGCGGCGTGGTCCTGGGTGGAGAAGATGTTGCAGCTCACCCAGCGCACGTCGGCGCCGAGGGCGACGAGGGTCTCGATCAGCACGGCCGTCTGGATGGTCATGTGCAGCGACCCGGCGATGCGCGCTCCGGCGAGGGGTTTGGTCGCGGCGTACTCGCGGCGCATCGCCATCAGCCCGGGCATCTCGTGCTCGGCGAGGGTGATCTCCGCGCGTCCGTAGGCGGCGAGTGAGAGGTCGGCGACTTTGAAGTCGAAGGCGTGCGAGGTCATGGTTCTCCTAGGTTTCGAGATGTCCAGGCGTCGACCTCTGTCGCGTGCGCCTGGCGACATTCTACTGCGCGAGGTTAGGCGTTCACCCGGAATTCGACCACGTCGCCGTCGCGCATCACGTAGTCCTTGCCCTCGATGCGCGCCTTGCCGGCGGCGCGAACGGCCGCGACCGAGCCCGCCGCGATGAGGTCGTCAAAGGCGATGACCTCGGCCTTGATGAAGTGTTTCTGGAAGTCGGTGTGGATGACGCCGGCCGCCTCGGGTGCCGTCGCGCCCTGTCGGATCGTCCAGGCGCGGGCCTCCTTCGGCCCCGCGGTGAGGAAGGTTTGCAGACCGAGGGTCGCGAAGCCCACGCGCGAGAGCTGGGCGAGTCCCGACTCGGACTGACCGTAGGACTCGAGGAGCTCGGTGGCGTCGGCGTCGTCCAGACCCGCGAGCTCGGCCTCGATCTTCGCGCAGAGCACGATGGCCGGCGCCGGAGCGACCGACGCCACGAGCTCGGCGCGCCTCGACTCGTCGGGAATCGTCGACTCGTCGACGTTGAAGACGTAGATGAAGGGCTTGTCGGTGAGTAGGTGCAGCTCGGCGAGGACCTCGCGGTCGAGTTCGGGCACCGCGGAGATGACCCGACCCTCGTCGAGGGCGGCGCGGGCACGCTTGACCTCGGCGAGGAGCGCGAGCGCCGGTCCACCGCGCTTGGACTCGCGCTCGAGGCGCGCGATCGCCCGGTCGACGGTCTGCAAGTCCGCGAGGATCAGCTCGGTCTCGATGGTGGCCACGTCACTCGCCGGGTCGATTCGTCCGTCGACGTGCACGACGTCGTCATCGTGAAAGGCCCGTACGACCTCACAGATGGCGTCGGACTCGCGGATGGCGGCGAGGAACTGATTGCCGAGACCCTCGCCCTCACTCGCGCCGCGCACGATGCCGGCGATGTCGACGAAGGTCACGCTCGCCGGCAATTCACGTTCCGAACCGAAGACCGCGGCGAGCTGGGCGAGACGCACGTCGGGGACGGCGACCACGCCGACGTTGGGCTCGATGGTCGCGAAGGGGTAGTTCGCCGCCAGGACGTGGTTGTTGGTGAGCGCGTTGAAGAGCGTGGACTTGCCAACGTTGGGCAGTCCCACGATGCCGATCGAGAGTGCCATGGGGTTACCCAGGTTAGTCCAGAGGCCACGGCACCGAATTCTCCGGATTCTCACAGAAATCACGCAGCCGGCACTCAACTCGGTGCGATATCGGTAGGAGTGTGAAAGGAGGACCGATGCGCCGCACACGCTCGGCGATGACGTGGGTGCTCACGAGCGCACTCACCCTGGCCCTCGGGGTGGGCGTGGTCGCGATCGCCGCACGCCCCTCGGTGCCCCAGAGTGGTCCCGTCTCGGCCGTAACGCCCTCGACCAGTCCCCAGAACCCGACGACCACGGCGCCGAGCCAGACGAGCCCGCCGACCACGATCGTGCGCTACGGGGGTGACGACGGCTCGAGCTACGGCTCGGGCGCCTCGTTCTCCGGCGACAACTAGGTCTGCGCGCGCGCGAGTAGGTCCGAGACCACCGCGTCGAGCGTCGTGGCGCTGACGTCGGGCTCGGTGAAGCTCGTGGCGTACACGCCCTCGAGACGCGACACCCAGCCGGTGCGCATGCCGAGTGACGCGGCACCGTGGGTGTCCCAGGCGTGGGCGGCGACCATCGCGACCGCTGCCGGCTCGAGCCCGAGGCGCTCGAGCACCAGCCGGTACGGTGATGCGCTCGGCTTCCAGCCCGACGCGTCCTCCACGCCCACCACGACCTCGACGTACTGGGTGAGGTCGTGCGCGTCGAGAAGGTGCGCCACGGTGGCCGCGCCGCCGTTGCTCAAGACCGTGACGCGCAACCCACCGGCCGCAGCGACCCGTAGGGCGGGCTCGACGTCGTCGTGAACGCCCAAGGTCGAAAAGGCCGCCACCACGCCCGCTCGAGCGCTCGCGTCGAGACCCGGTGCAACGACCTGCAACGCGCCGTCAGCGACGGCCGCGAAGGTTCGAGGCGTGTTCGCGAGGGAGAGCGCGACGCCGTCGCGCAGCAGTCGGGTGAAGAAGCGATCGAGGACGCCCGGGTACCCCCGTGTCTCGAGCGCGTCGGCCACGGCGTCGAGACTGAACAACGTCTCGACGGCGTCAAAGACGATGGCTTCCAGCCCGCTCACGGGACTGCCACGATTCGTCGGGCGAGCGCCTCGGCGGCCGTGATCAGCGAGGGGTCCCGCAGGACTTTCGCCGCCGACATCGCGCCGTCGTAGCAGACGATCAGCTGCTTCACGGCTGGATCGTCGGGTGTGGTCTCGACGACGTGCGCGAAGAACTGCGCCAGTCGTTCATAGAAGCGCACGATCACCTCGTGCGCGGGTGACTCGGGGGTCACCTCCACGGCGGCGTTGGCGAAGGGACAGCCGCTGAACGCGGCGTCGCTCGCGCTGCGCGCGAGCTCGGCGAAGAACCGCGCGAGCCGCTCGCCCGGCTCGGCGACCTCGGCCAACTCGTCGAGCAGGTCGACGAAGCGCTCGAGGCTCGCCTCGAGGTAGGCCGCGATGAGCTCGTCCTTACCCGAGAAGTTGTTGTAGAGACTCGCCTTGGCCACCCCGGCGCCCGCGATCACCCGGTCGATGCCGGTGACGTTGATGCCGTCGCGGTAGAACATCGCCGTCGCGGTGTCGAGCAGGCGCTCACGAGCCGATGTCCGTGTCACGGTCACATCATACTAGACAGACCTGTATAGTTAGGCCAGTCGTGCGAACTGAGCGAGGGACCATGTCGACTGCCACCCAGACACCACTCACCGTCATCGGCGCCAGTTGGTGTCCGGACTGTCGACGGGCCAAGAGCTTCCTCGGCGAGCAGCGCGTGCCCTACGAGTGGATCGACCTCGAACAGCACCCCGAGTACACCGAGCGCATCGAGGCACTGAACGGGGGCAGTCGCATCATCCCCACGATCATCTTCCCCGACGGCTCACACCTCGCCGAGCCCGGCAACGACGAGCTTGCCGACAAGCTCGGACTAACACGTGTCGCCGCCGAGCGGGTCTACGACCTCGTCGTCGTCGGTGGCGGCCCGACGGGACTCACCGCCGCGATCTACGCCGCGCGTGAGAACTTCTCGGTCCTCATCATCGAGAAGTCAGCCGTTGGCGGACAGGCAGGGGTCACCGAGCGCCTCGACAACTACCCGGGCTTCCCCGATGGGGTTGCCGGACACGAGCTCGCCGATCGGATGCGGCGCCAGGCCGAGCGCTACGGCGTCGAGATCCTCCAGGCGGTCGCGGTGAGCGCCATCACGCCGATCGACGAGTCCTGGATCACGGTGTGTACATCCACCGGGCACGAGTACCGCGCGCACGGCGTCCTGCTCGCCACCGGTTCGCTCTATCGACGCACGGGGGCCACGGGCGAGGCCGACCTCATCGGGGCGGGGATCCACTTCTGTGCCACCTGTGACGGACCGTTCTACCGGGGCGCCGACGAGGTCGTCGTCATCGGCGGGGGCAACAGCGGCTTCGAAGAGGGGCTCTTCCTCACCCAGTTCGCCGCACACGTCACGATCGTCGAGTACGCGAACGAGGTGCGCGCGAGCCGTCTGCTCCAGGACAAGGTGGCCGCCCATCCGGCGA
>JAKBGV010000016.1 GCA_021837305.1 Actinomycetes bacterium | reverse complement strand
CACCGCCGTAGACGGCGGTGACGGCGAGTCCGAGGGCGGCGCCGAGCGGCTCGAGGACCTCGTGGACCTGCACGGCGAGCTCACGGGTAGGCAGCAGGACGAGTCCGCGGGGTCGCGCCGGACCCGAGCCGGTGGGACTCGGCGTAGCGGCGATACGTTGGAGCATCGGCAGGCCGAAGCCGAGGGTCTTGCCCGAGCCGGTCTTCGCCTTGCCGCAGACGTCTCGTCCGGCGAGCGCGTCACTGATGGTCAGCGCCTGGATCGGGAAGGCGGTGGTGATGCCCTGGTCGGAGAGGACCGCTACGAGACGGGCGTCCACCCCGAGCTCGGCGAAGGTCTTGTTGGTGGCGTACGAGTCGGTCGTGACCGACTCATCGGTTTGGTTACTCACGGAACATCCGTTTTCTCGGTTGGACCCGAAACCGGCGTTCGTAAGGAAAGGTGGGCCCGAGCTCAATCCTCGAGCTCCGCCTCTAGTCTAGGTCCGATTCCAACCCAACGTACGGAGGCGCCATGAGACTCGAGATCGGTGGCCGAGCGCCGGCCTTCACCCTGAACGACCAGTCCGGTGCGCCGGTGCGCCTGGCTGATTTCGTGGGTCAGCGCGTCGTGCTCTACTTCTACCCCGCCGACGACACCCCGGGCTGTACCACCGAGGCCTGCCAGTTCAACGACGAGCTGGCGAACTTCGTTGGTCTCGGGGTCACCGTGATCGGTGTCTCACCCGACGACGGCGCGTCGCACCAGCGCTTCATCGACAAGTACGGCCTCAACTTCGTGCTGCTCTCGGACCCCGATCGCACAGTCATGGCCAAGTACGGCGCCTACGGCGAGAAGCAGCTCTACGGCAAGACCGTGACCGGAGTGATCCGCTCGACGTTCGTGATCGGACCGACGGGTCGCATCGAGCACGCGTGGTACGGCGTGCGCGCCAACGGTCACGCGGCGAAGGTCCTCGCCTCGCTCGATCACTAGGGCCACAAATCGAAGGGGCCTTCAACGTTGGTCGAGTCGTGCTCGAGGGTTCGCGGCCACGGCGCCCGTGTGGTCGCTGCACTCCTTCGGAGCATCGTTCGGCCACCTCGGTCCCGCGGGTCAGCCGGATCCGTCTAGGTCGCGCTGCTGAAACCGGCCGGACAGCGTGGTGCGTAGGATACGACGCGACGCACCGTGGATCCGCGGCGACATTTGAGCACCGTCATGGGGGGCGGTGGCGCGTAACCGACCGCGATGCTGGATGAGGCGGTGTTCGCGACGACACGGATCCCCACGCGCTGGTTGGTCGCGAGCCCGCCGAACCAACACGCATTGCCGATCGTGGTCTCACGAACGGTTGACGGGATCGTCGCGGAGTCCATGAGCGTGCAGACGTAATCGAGCGCGTGATCCACGATCGGCCACATGGCGAGCATGGTCGTCGCCGTTCGCGACAGCTGCACGACCCCCGAAGCGGCCGGTGCCAATTTCACCAGTGACCCGAGGTCGAGCAGCGGCAGTCCCCAGATCTTCGAATTTCGCCAGTCTCCGGCGTAGAGGACGCCGTCGGCCACCGCCAGGGGCTGAATGCAGCCGAACGACGGCTCCGACCACGTATCGGCGATCGGCACGACGCCACCGTTCACCACCGTGGCCGGCACGCCGTGTGCGCGCGCGGCCGCACCGGCGTTGGCCGTGATCACGCTGATGGCGGGATGCGGCGCCGACGTGGTGGCACACGTTGAGACGTACACGTTGTCGGCCCCGTCGATGGCGAGTCCCGCCGGGTTGGCGTGCGGTCCGAAGTACGCGATGACGGTCGCGCCGTGACCCCGCGTGGCGATCTGCCCGCCGCTCGCCAGTGCGCTGGCGGCGATCGAGTAGACGGCGCCACTCAGGCCGACCACGTCCAGATTCCCCGCGAGGTCCATCGCCAGCTGCTCCAACCGGTCACCCGACGAGTCGAACACGACCGTCACCTGCATCGTCGCCAGGTTGATGCGATAGACGCGGCCGAGGCGTTGATCGGCCGCGTACAAGAACCGCTGGTCGGGCGAGAGCTCGAGTCCGGTGAACCGGCTCAACGAGTTGGACGCGATGTCGAGCGCCGTCGGCGTTCGACGACCTGGTCCGAGTGACCAGATTGTGTTCGAGGAACCAGTGTCGAAGTAGATCGTCCCGGCGGAGGACACGACGATTCCCGCGACGTTGCGACTGGCCACCCCCACGGTCGCGAGTTGCCGTTCGGCCCCAGAGGACGGCACGCCCGCCAGAGCCGTCGCCAACTCGGCCCTGGAGTACAGATTCAGCTCGCCGGGTCCTGAGTAACTGAGCAGCGCTCCGGCGTTGTTGACGCCGAGCCCCATCTCGCGGCCACTCGCGGCGATGGTCTGCCACTCACCGATAGACGTTCGATGCGTGGCCGCGCCGGCGGGCAGGTTGTCCACCCCACCGACGAGGGTCACGAGCGCGATGACCACGACCTCCATCGTGCGTGTCATCACGCGAACGCGCTTCATCGTGAAGGAAGGTTACCGGACAGGTCAGGCGCAAAACGCCTCAGTACGGTTCGGTTTTTGCGTCGATCTACTTCGCGTGACGACCGCGACTGCTCGACGCGCCCGCGTTATAGCGGCGCACGGTGCGGACCCGGTGCCAGAACCCCCAGGCGAGGGCGAGCACGATAAGCACGATCATCGGGTTCTGCAGGAGGTGGAAGTCGTGGCTCACCCGGGTCCAGTTCGACCCGGCCGCGTAGCCGAGCACCGTCAGCAGGCCGATCCACACCGCCGATCCGATGACCGTGAGGATGGCGAAGGGACCGCGCTTCATCTCGGCGACGCCGGCCGGCAGCGAGATCACGGTGCGCACGACCGGCAGCACGCGTCCGATCAGGACCGAGGCGGCCCCGTAGCGGGCGAACCACCGTTCCGCCGCGTCGAGATCGCCGTGGGTGAGCAGGATCCACTTTCCCCAGCGGTCCACGATCGCTCGACCGAGCGTGCGACCGATCTCGTAGGCGATGACCGAGCCGATCAGCGAGCCAACGACCCCGACCACGATGATGCCGAGGATCGAGAACTGCGCGTGGCCGGTCACGGCCGAGGTGGCCAGTGCGCCGGCGAAGCCGAAGGTGACCTCCGAGGGGATCGGGATGAGGGCCGATTCCGCGATGGCGAGGATGAACAGCGCGAAGTAGCCGTAGTGCTGGACGAACGAGGACATCCGGCCATTCTCGCCCAAAATCGGGCGAAGTCCGACGTTCCTACGGAAAATTTACCTTCGCCGGCGTCCCGACGGGGGTTCGGCGCCTCGTGGCCCCGCGACCGCCGCGTGTTCGTGGGTCTCGCCGCCTTTAACCCGGTAGGTCGCGAGTCAGGCGATCGGTTCGAACCGTGCGAGGAAGAAGCGGAGGTCGTCGGGTTCGTACGTGAAGCGCAGCCCGGTGATCTCGTCGGCGTGCTCGAACACCTCGATCACCGACTCGGCGACCACGTCCATGTGCGCCTGGGTGTAGACCCGCCGCGGGATCGTGAGGCGGACCAGCTCCAACTTGGGGTGGTGGTTCTCCCCGGTCTTGGGGTCACGACCAGCGGACACGATGCCGCGCTCCATCGAGCGGACCCCTGAGTCGACGTAGAGGGCGCTCGCCAACGCCTGGGCCGGCAACTGCTCCTGGGGAATGTGGGTGAGGATCGACCGGGCGTCGAGGAAGACGCCGTGACCGCCGATCGGCAGCACGATCGGCACACCGGCGTCCTGGAGCGCGTGGCCCAGGTACTCCACCTGTCCGATGCGCGCGGCGATGTGGTCGTCGGTCTCGACCATCTCGCGGATCCCCTGGGCGAGGGCGGCCATGTCGCGTCCGGACATCCCGCCGTAGGTGTGTAGACCCTCAAAGGCCACCAACAGGCCCCGCGCGCGGCGCGCGAGCTCGGCGTCGCGCAGCGCCAGGAAGCCACCGATGTTGACGAGGTTGTCCTTCTTTGACGACACCGTCGCGCCGTCGGAGTAGCTGCAGATCTCGCGCAGGATCGCGCGCACGCTCGTGTCGGCGTACCCCGGCTCTCGCTGCTTGATGAACCACGCGTTCTCCACGGCCCGTGTCGCGTCGAGCATGAGGTAGATCCCCTTCTCGCGGCACAGCTCGTAGGTGGCGCGCAAGTTCGCCATGGAGACCGGCTGGCCGCCCGCCATGTTGACGTTGGTCTCGACCGAAATGTAGGGGATGCGCTCGGCGCCGTACTCGTCGATGACGGCCTGGAACTTGGCGAGGTCGACGTTGCCCTTGAAGGGGTTGGTGCTCGCGGGGTCGTGGGCCTCGTCGACGATGACGTCGAGAAAGGTGCCACCGGCGTGCTCCTGGTGGTAGCGGGTCGTCGTGAAGTACATGTTGCCCGGCACGACGTCGCCCGGCTTGATCAAGATCTGGCTGAGGATGTGCTCGGCGCCGCGACCCTGGTGGGTCGGGACGAGTTCCTCGTAGCCGTAGACCTCGCGCACCGCGTCCTCGAGGTGATAGAAGGACCGGCTCCCGGCGTAGGCCTCGTCACCCAGCATCAGGGCCGCCCACTGGCGATCGGACATCGCGTTGGTGCCCGAGTCGGTGAGCAGGTCGATGTAGACGTCCTCAGACCGGAGCAGGAACGTGTTCCAGCCGGCCTCGGCGATCGCGCGTTCGCGGTGCGCTCTCGTCGTCACGGTGATCGGCTCGACCATCTTGATGCGAAACGGCTCTGCCCAACTGCGCGCGCGTGGCGCCTTCGCGTCTCGGTCAACCATGGGTCCTCCTCCTGACGGGTCAGGGGGCACCCAGTCGCGGCCTCACTGACGCACTGAATCACTTCACCCGAAGCGTAGGTCGCGCGAGGACCACGCGCAGACCCGCGCGGTAGTCAGTCCCTAGCGCTGGTGCACGCTGCAGAAGTACGTCGTACGACCGCCGATCGTCTCGATGCGCATCGCGGCGCCGTCGCGCGGGCACAGGCCACCGGGGAATCGCGACACCATATGGTCCCCCGTGTGGGATCCCCCGCGACGTCCGAGGGTTCGCATCGTCTGGGTGAAGGCCCGGTAGAGCGCCGTGCGCTGGGTGGGGTCGAGGCGTCCGACGGGAGTGCGCGGGTCGACGCCGGCGCGAAAGAGCATCTCGTCGGCGAGCAAGTTACCGACGCCGGCGATGCGGGACTGGTCCAGGAGTCGAGCCTTGATCGCGGGACCCTCGCCCCGCGCGCCGAGCGCCGCCTCGAAGCCCGAGCGCGACATCGCGAGGGCGTCCACGCCGAGCTCGTCGAGGTCGGGGTCGATCTCGACACGCGCGAGTCGCCGCGGATCGTGCACGACGAGTGAACGGCCGTCCTCGAACTCGAGGCCGGCGCGCACCCAGCTCGCGCGGTACTCGTGGGGGCCGTAGAAGAGCCCCTCGAGGCCGGCCTCGCCATCGAGCAGCAGGACCCCGGTCATCCCGAAGCGCAGCGCCAGGGTGACCCCGTCGGTGTGCAGGAGCAGCAACTTGCCGCGGCGATCGGTGGCGGTGATCGTCAGGCCGAGGACGGCACGAGCCCACGCGCTCGGTGCGCTGAGCTTCTTCGCCGCGTACTCGTCGGCCCACCCCCGGGTGATGCGCGCACCCACGACACGATCGGCGAGACGTCGATACGACTCGATCTCCAGCACTTCGGGCACCGCGCCAGGGTAGCGGGACGCGAGGACGCCCTCACTAGCATGATTGGATGGTCGACAAGCCCCAATGGCGAGAACTCTTCAGCGAGGTCGTCACCTCGGGGCTGTGCACGGGCTGTGCGGCCTGCGTCGTCGCGTGCCCCCACGACGTGCTCGACTACGAGGACCAGGACGGGCGCTACAAGCCCTGGCATCTCGACATCGACGGCGGGCGCGAGGACTGCACCCACGGCGTCAAGGGCTGCACGATGTGCACGCGGGCCTGTCCGCGCTTCCGCTCCTGGGAGGGTGAGATCGACGTGCACCGGGTGGGCCGCGAGCGCACCGAGGACGAGGTCTACGGCGTCGGCGACGTCGTGCTCGCCCGCGCCCTCGACCCCGAGGTCGCCTCGACCGGCCAGGACGGTGGCGTCGTGTCCGCGATCCTGCTCTACGCGCTCGAACACGACCTGATCGACGCCGCGCTCGTGAGTGCCACGGCCGGCGACGGGTCCTGGCGAGCCGAGCCCGCGGTGGCGCGCACCCGCGCCGACGTGCTCGCGACCGCGGGCTCGCGCTACACCTACAGCGCCAACCTCCTCGCCTACCCCGCCGCGGTCGAGGGCGGCGCCGAGCGCATCGCGCTCGTCGGCATGGGGTGCATGGCCTCGGCGCCCGGCGCGATGCAGGTCCGCAAGGCCGGCAAGATCGCGCGCCGACTCAGCCTCACCATCGGTCTGCTCTGCTCGAAGACCTTCGACGACCGGATCTTCGAAGAGCTCTTCGAGGCCAAGTACGGCCTCAAGCGCGACGACATCGTCAAGATGAACATCAAGGGCGTCTTCCAGATCTGGACGCGCGACGGGACGCTGCACGAGGTGCCCCTGAAGGAGGCGCACGCCTTCACCCGTGAGGGCTGCGTGCAGTGTCCCGACTTCGCCGCCGAGCACGCCGACATCTCGGCGGGCGGAATCGGCGCCTTCGGTGACTGGACGCTGCTCATCGTGCGCACCGACCTCGGTCGCACGTTGCTCCAGGGGCTGCTCGACGGGGGACGCATCGAGGTGCGCCCGGGCGACGACGACCCCGGTGCGGTCGCCCTGTTGCATAAACTCGCCCAGGTCTCGCGCCGCCGCTGGCCCGAGACGGCTGACCCGAAGCCGCGGCGGATCCCGGTGCGTCCCTCGTGACGCGCGCCTCGTCCACCGTGTTACTCGTGCGCCACGGCCAGACCCCGACCACGGGGTCGGTGCTGCCCGGCCGCGCGCCGGGTCTGCACCTGAGCGACCGGGGCCGGGCCCAGGCCGAGCGGGCCGCCGCGCGACTCGCCGAACTCACGACGGCGCCCGTCGCCATCTACAGCTCGCCCCTCGAGCGCGCGCGCGAGACGGCCGCGCCGATCGCGCGCGCCCTCGGGCTTCGTACGCGCAGCGACCGCGGACTACTCGAGTGCGACTTCGGTGCCTGGACCGGCCAGTCCCTGTCGCGCCTACGCCGGACCCGCGAGTGGCGCGCGGTCCAGCACGCACCGAGCACGTTCACCTTCCCCGACGGGGAGTCCTTCGCCGCGATGCAGCGACGCATCTGGCTGACGATCGAGCGCCTCGTCGACGCGCACCGCGGCCAGTCGATCGTGCTCGTGAGCCACGCCGACCCCATCAAGGCGGCGGTTACGTTCGCCCAGGGGGTCCCCCTCGACCTCTTCCAGCGCACCGTGATCTCGACGTGCTCGGTCAGTGCGATCGCCCTCGGCGACCAGCCGACCGTGCTGTGTGTCAACTCCACGGGGTCACTCGCCGAGGTGGTCGGACGATGAACCACGTCTTTGACGCCCCGGACCGCGTCATGGTCGGCGCCCACGGCGAGGTCGGTCAACGTCGGTTCCTCCTCCAGGCCCGCCAGGGACGCCGCCTCATCGTCGTCAAGTGTGAGAAACAGCAGCTCGCCACGCTCGCCGAGTGGATCGCCCAGGTGCTCGACACGATGGGACGCCCGGGTCACCTACCCGATGACCTGTCCCTCGAACCCGAGTTCGAGTCCGACTTCGAGGCCGGGGACATCACGGTCGTGCTCGACGAGGACACCGACACGATCAGCGTCTCGATGGAGTCGCGCGAGGGCGAGGACAGTCTCGAGCTCACGCTCACCAAGGAGTGGGCGGGCGCCCTCGCCATCGCCGTCACCCGGCTGGTCGAGGCGGGACGACCACCGTGCCCCCTCTGTGGCGGCCCCCTCGACCCACGCGGCCACGACTGCCCGCGCACCAACGGCCACCGCGCGCCGATCGCCTAGCTGTGGAACGCGCCGAACAGCGCGAACTGCTGACCCACGGGGTCATCACCGTCGAGGGACGTATCGCCGGGTCGTCCAACCAGGCCCTGCTCGTCACGGTTCGCCTCGGCGAGTCCCGGGCGAGCGCGTGCTACAAGGCCGAAGCCGGCGAGCGGCCGCTCTGGGACTTCCCCGACGGACTGTGGCGCCGTGAAGTCGCCGCCTACGAGCTCGACGCGGCACTCGACACCGACCTCGTACCCACCACCGTCGCGCGCGATGACGCGCCCTTCGGACCGGGTTCGCTGCAGTGGTGGGTCGAGGACGCCCACGAGGACCACTACTTCACTCTGCGCGAGCGGCCCGAGTTCAACCAGTGGTTCGCCACACTCGCCGCCTTTGACGTCGTGGCGAACAACGCCGATCGCAAGGCCGGCCACGTTCTCTACGACGGCACGCGGTGCTGGGCGATCGACAACGGCCTGTGCTTCCACGAGGAGGACAAGCTGCGCACCGTGGTCTGGGAGTACGCGGGACTGCGCGTCGAGGACGCGCTGCTCGAACGCATCGACCACTTCGCGCGCGGCGACGGCGCGTCGCTTCGACCGTGGCTCGCGCCCCACGAGGTCGCCCTCGCGCTCAACCGCGCCAGCGCGCTCGTCGAGTCGAGCCGCTACCCGACCCCCGACGAGGACCGCGACTGGCCACCGTACCCCTGGCCACTGATCTGACGAGACGAACGCGCATCCCCGCGCCGGCCACCCGAGTACCACCGCCCCGCCTCGCCCCCACGTTAGAAACGGTCGTGGCTGGACACGTGAGAGTGAGATCAAAGGAGCGTCATGTCCACCTCACGAACCACCCGCGTCATCGTCGTCCTCGTCGTCCTCGTCCTCGTCGGTACGGGGTTCGTCGCGCTGCGCGCCCGCTCGGGACCCACGGGCACCATCGAGGTCACCGGATCGGCGAGCGCGTCGGGCGTGCCCGACACCGTCGCCTTCACGATCGGGGTCACCACCACCGGGGCGTCCACGGCGGCGGCGCTTCGCGCCAACAACGCGCGCACGCGCTCGCTCGAGGCGGCACTCCTCGCGAAGGGTGAACCGCGCAGCGGCCTCGCGACCTCGGGGCTCAACGTGTCCTCACTCACCAACGCCCACGGCCAGGTGACCGGCTACCAGGTCGATGACCAGCTCACCGTGACCAGCCACCACGTCCAGCGCGCCGGGACACTCATCGCGGCCGCCGTCGCGGCCGCGGGCAACACGGCCCAACTCTCGGGCATCACGTACTCGATCACGAACCAATCGGCGGTGCTCGCGCGCGCTCGCGCCGCCGCCATCGCGAGCGCCCACCGGGCCGCCGCCCAACTAGCGAGCGCCGCCTCGGCCACCCTCGGCGCGGTGCGCACCATCGTGGACGACGAGAGCAACCCGCCGGTCGTCTGGCCGGGCGTCTACGGGTTCGCTGCAGCGAAGGTGGCTTCGGTGCCCGTCCAGCCCGGGACCCAATCGGTCTCGGTGACGGTGCGCGTCACCTACACGCTCGACTGAGTCAGGCTCCGGCGGTGCCCTCCACGGTGAGTTCCGGCGCACCGGACTCGAGCACGATCATCGTGAAGACCGCCCCAGCGAAGAAGATCCCGGCCGCCCACCAGAACGCGATCGAGTACCCGTGCAGTGTCGCCGCGGCCGCCCGGACGCTCGGCGATGCGCCGCTCGTGTGGGTGAGCGCCCGACCCGCGACCGTCACCGCGATCGTGTTGAGTAGCGCCGTGCCCACCGATCCGCCGATCTGCTGGGAGGAGTTCACCATCGCCGAGGCCACCCCGGCCCGTGACGGGGCGACGCCCGCCGTCGCGCTCGCTGTCGCCGGCGCGAAGATCAGCCCGAGGCCCAGTCCGAGCAGGATGAGACCGGGCAAAACCGTGCCGAAGTAGTTGGCGCGCTCGGGTAACCGGGTCAAGAGGACCATCGAGAGTGCACCGAGCAGCATCCCCGCTGGGATCAAGGGTCTCGGCCCCGAGACCGCGAGGATTCGCGCGCTCGCGAGCATCGCCGAGAACCCGAGGGCGATCACCATCGGCAAGAAGGCGATCCCGGTGCGCAGCGGCGAGTAGCCGAGCTCGTTCTGCAGGTAGTACGCGAGCAGGAGCGAGACGCCGAAGAACCCCATCATCGTGATGAACAGCGCCACCATCGAGCCGCCGCGGGTGCGCGCGAACACGACGGACAGTGGCAGCAGTGGGTGGTCGCTGCGCCGCTGCCAGTTGAGAAAGACGACGAGCAGCACCGCACCGGCGAGCAGGCTGCCGATGGTCACCACACTCGCCCAGGTAGCGGTGACCGCGTGGGCGAGGCCGAAGACGATGGCGAAGAGCCCGGCGCTGACGAGCACGGCCCCGGTCACGTCGAGGTTCGCGGGCTTGGCGCCGGGCCGTGACTCGATGAGCCACACGACCCCCACCAGCGCCACGAGCGAGAAGACCACGTTGATCAGGAGGCACCACCGCCACGACGCCCACTGGGTGAGTGCGCCACCGAGGATGAGCCCGATCGCGGCGCCCGACCCGGCCAGCGCCCCGTAGATGGTGAAGGCCCGGGCCCGTTCGTTGCGGTCGGTGAAGGTCGTCGTCAGGGCGGCCAGCGCGGCGGGCGCGAGGATGGCGCTGAAGGCGCCCTGGACCGCCCGAGCGGCGACGAGCTCGGTGAAGTTCGAGGCGAACCCTCCCACGGCGCTCGCGAGCGCGAAACCCACGAGTCCGACCACGAGAGCGGTGCGACGTCCCCAGAGATCCCCGAGGCGTCCACCGATCAAGAGCAGCGACCCGAAGGCGAGTGCGTAGGCGGTCACCGCCCACTGGCGGTCACCCGCACTGAAGTGCAGTGCCACCTGGGCCCGGGGCAGGGCGATGCTGATGACCGTCGCGTCGAGCGCGACCATCAACTGGGTGAGGCCGAGCACGACCAGGACCATCCACCGCCGACGGGTCGATGGCGCGGCGTGATCGGAATGCACGACCACTGAGCCTAGGGCGTGGCGACCCGCTCGGGCCGGTGCTGCGCGATTACGTCTCGACTCACGAAGCGCGTGACTTCAACGCCTCGATCAGGGATGGCAGCACGGTGTTGACGTCTCCCACGATCCCGAGGTCGGCGATCTGGAAGATCGGCGCGTCGGGATCCTTGTTGATGGCGACGATGTTCTTGGACCCCTTCATGCCGACCATGTGCTGGGTCGCACCCGAGATGCCACAGGCGATGTAGACGGTTGGCTTGACGGTCTTGCCGGTCTGGCCGACCTGGTGGGAGTAGGGCACCCACCCGGCGTCCACGATGGCCCGACTCGCGCCAGCGGCGCCGTTGAGGAGGCGCGCGGCCTCCTCGACCAGTGCGTAGCGTGCAGCGTCACCGAGTCCGCGACCGCCCGAGACGACGACCGGCGCCTCCTCGAGCTTGGGTCCCTCTCGCTCTTCCACGTGGGTCGCCGTAATCCGCGCCGCGCCGAGCGCGCCGAGCTCACCGACCGGGGCCGCGACGACGGTCGCGGGTGCGCCGCCGCTGGACTCGACGCCAAATGACTTGGCGCGTACGACCACGATGCCGGGCCCTTCAGCGCTGAAGCGGGCTCGGGCGACTTGGGTGCCACCGAAGATCGGGTGTTCGGTGACGAGCCCGTCCTCGTCCACCAGCCCCGTGACGTTGGTCAGCACCGGCCGGTCGAGACGAGCCGAGAGTCGTGCGGCGATGTCGCGGCCGTCGTAGCTCGTGGGCACGAGGATGGCGTCGGGCGCGCCCGCGCTGACGAGCGCGGCGATGGCGGCCGCCACCGGGGCGCCGGGCAGGGCACCGCCAAGGTCACCGACCGAGTAGAGCGTGGTCGCGCCGTACTCGCCGGCCTGGGCCGCGTGATCTCCCGTGCCCCAGGTCACCGCGGCCACGGTCGAGGCGAGGGTGCGTGCGTGGCTGAGAAGTTCGAGTGAGGTCGTGGTGAGCGAGCCGTTGGCCGGCTCGACGACGACCCAGAGTGTGTTCAGTGTCATGATGCTCCTACAGGACTTTGATGGACTCGAGGAAGGCGACGATCTTGGTGGCGCCGTCGCCGTCGTCGACGAACTTCTCACCGGCCTGACGCGCTTCGGCGGTGACTACGTCGACGATCTGCTGACGTGCTCCGGCCGGGCCGACCTGATCGGTGAGACCGAGGTCGGCGACGCTCAGGATCTCGACCGGCTTGGACTTGGCCGCCATGATGCCCTTGAAGGAGGCGTAGCGCGGCTCGACCACGCCGGCGGTCACGGTCACCACCGCGGGCAGCGGTGCGGTGACCTCGTCGTAGCCGGCCTCGGTCTGGCGCGCGACGGCCAGCGTGTCACCGGTCACCGTGACCGACTTGGCGAAGGTGATCGAGGGCATGGCGAGCAGTTCGGCGAGCTGGACCGGCGTCGTGCCGGTGTAGCCATCCGAGGACTCGGTCGCGGCCAGCACCAGGTCGGGGTTCACGCGGCGGATCGCGGCGGCGAGCACCTTGGCGGTGCCGAGCGCGTCGGTGCCGCGCAGTGTCTCGTCACTGACGATGATGGCCTTGGCCGCTCCCATCGCGAGCGCGTTGCGCACGCCCGCGAGGTCGGACGCTGAGCCCATCGACACAACGGTGACCTCGCCACCGCCGGCCTTATCGACCAACTGCAGGGCCATCTCGACGCCGTAGGTATCGGCCTCGTCCAGGATGAGTTTGCCCGACCGGTTCAAGTTGTACGACGCGTCAAGGGACTGTGGCGCGGCGGGGTCGGGGATCTGTTTGACACACACGACAACGTTCATGGGTTTTAATCTACGACATTCGCGAAGCCGCTCCCGTCGAGGGCGCGTGTCCTACTACGAGAGATCGGCGTGGCTCGACCGCCCGGACGCGGGCCGTGTTCCCGCCGCTCTCGGTGCCCCGCGCACTAGGACGCGGCATCGAGGCGGGCGCGCACGGCGATCGCCGTCTCGGGGTCGTCGGTGATCACCACGTCCACGCCGAAGGCGAACATAGCCGCGAGGTCGGCGGGCGCGTTGACCGTCCAGACGTTGACCGTGAGCCCGAGCGCGTGGGCCCGCGTGATGAAGTCGGCGTCGACGAGCCCGACGTAGGGGTTCACCCCGGCGAGTCCCGCCCGAGCGGCTCGCTCGAGACTCGCGTGGGGGTCATCGGTCACGTCGAGCAGCCACCCCACCGGACGCGACGACTCGGCGAGCACCACGCAGGTCGCCAGGTCGAAGCTCGAGTAGATGACCTCGTCACGCGAGGGCGACGCGGCAACCGCCGCGATGACCGAACGCGCGAAGTCACCGCTCGGGTCATAGGTCGGCTCGTCGGGCTCTTGAAGATTCTTCACCTCCACGTTGACCAGGAGCCCGGACGTTACCGCGAGCGCCGCCGCGAGGCTCGGCACGTAGGTCGCGAGCTCACTCGCGGCGTGCTCAGCGATGACGAGCGAGCCCACCCGCGGGTCGTGGTGCACGACCAACTCACCGTGCGCCGTACGGCGAACGTCGAACTCGACCCCGTCGGCCCCGACTGCCCGGGCCGCCTCGAAAGCCTCGAGCGTGTTCTCTCGAAGGTCGTGGTGCAGTCCCCGGTGCGCGACGATGGCGGTCATGGGCGAAGTCTGCCAGAACGGTCGCTCGGCCCTCGCTCTTACGCCCTTTTTACCATTTACTTGGTCGCCAGCCCTTGTAATACAAGGCTTTATCGCCTAAAATTGACCGTCGGTCCGGTGCCCCCCTTTCACCCGACCGTAGCGAAGGAACCTGCAATGTCGTTGATGTGGAACCGTACTCACGCGTGGGACGACGCGGATTGGCGATCAAACGCCGCCTGTCGTGACACCGAGCCCGAACTGTTTTTCCCGGTCGGAACGACCGGGATGGCGACCGACCAGATCGAGTCGGCCAAGCGCGTCTGTGACAAGTGCGAAGCCCAGAAGGCCTGCCTCGAGTTTGCCCTGGCCACGAACCAGGAGTCGGGCGTCTGGGGCGGGACGACTGAGGACGAGCGACGCAAGCTGCGCAAGCAGTGGCTCGCGGCCCGTCGGCGCGCCTCCCAGCACTGATCACCCTCGGTCACGTGTGCGGTACCCGGTCGCGTCAGTTCACGCCTTCGAACGGCGTGACGCAACCACACCCGAGCCCGGCCGATTAGCAGTGCCTGTTCAACGCCGCGGGGTGAGCGGCAGCGTCACGCGCACGAAGGTCCCCCCACCGCCCGCGTAGGGCACGGAATTCATCGTGATCGTGCCGTGGAGCTGGGCACGGATAAGGTCGCGCACGATGGAGAGTCCCAGACTCGTTGGCACGTCCAGTGAGAAGTCGTCACCGAGACCCCGACCGTTGTCTCGGATCTCGGCGACCGCCTCGCCGCCCTTTCGATAGAGGTTGAGGGTCACCACGCCCACGTGTTCGTTCTCGTCATCGAACTCGGTGAAGGCGTGTTCGACGGCGTTGGTGAGCAGCTCAGCGAGCGCCACCGCGAGCGGCGTCGCGACGTCGGTGGGCAGGACGCCGAGGTCGCCGTTCACCACGATCTCGACGGGGTGCAGCGCGAGCACCGTGTCCTCGACCAGCAGCACGAGGGAGCGCACGATCTCGTCGAAGACCACGTCCTCGCCGGGCTCGCGCGAGAGCACCTCGTGGACAACGGCGATCGAGCGCACTCGGCGCTCGGCCTCGAGCAGCGCCGTGCGGGTCTCGGCCTCGTCGCTGCGACGCGCCTGGAGTCGCAAGAGCGACGAGATCGTCTGGAGGTTGTTCTTCACGCGGTGGTGGACCTCACGCACCGCCGCCTCCTTGTGCAGGATCACCCGGTTGAGTTGACGCAGGTCCGACACGTCGCGCAGCAACACGATGACCCCGGTCACGACGCCGTCGGCGATAACCGGCACGCAGTGGAAGAGGATCGCCACGTCGTGGCCGCGGTCGACCTCCTCCATGGTGGGCAGCGCGAAGGTAAGGGCCCGCTCGACTGCGCGCACACGTTGACCGAGTTCAACGAGGGTGTGGCCCTCGACGGCGGAGTAGATCCCGAGCCGGTGCAGCGCGTTGGTGGCGTTGGGCGTGGCGAACTCGACGCGACCGTCAGCCTGGAGCAGGATGATCCCGTCGCCCACGCGGGGCATCCCCGGGCCGGCCACCTCCTCCTCGCGGAAGGGGAACGTCGCGGCGGCCACCATGTCGCACAGCCGCACGAAGATCGCGAGGTAGACCCGCTCGTAGAGCGAGGAGGGCCCGTGCAACGGCCCTTGGAGGCGCACGAGCACCGCGACCACGCGGTCGGCGAAGCGCACCGGGATCGCCCAGACCTGGACCGGCACGTCGACCAGGTCGAGGTGGGTCTCCCCGGTCGCCCGGACACCCTCGGTAAAAGCCGCGGCCACGCGGGGCCAGTCAGTCGCGTCGTGCACCGAGCCCACGAGGTCCTCGTTCAGCATCGTCGAGCGGTTGTTCGGGCGGATCTGGCCGAGCACGATGAACGAGTCCTCTTCGTTCGCCGATGGCGCCATCAAGAGCAGGTCCGAGAACGACAGGTCCGCGAGCAACGACCACGACGCCGTCAGTCGCAGGAGGTGGTCGACCACCGGCTCACCGAGCGCCGTGTGGGTCGCGGCGAGTTCGGCGAGCGTCGCCATCAGTGACTGCGCAGTGGCACGATCGTGCGTTGGCGCTTGGTGTAGGACGCGAGCGTGCTCACCCCACGGGCCTCGAGCAGCGCCGCGAGGTCGCCCGAGCGCTCCCCGACGCGTTCGAGGCGGTGCGCGTCGCTCGCGGTCGTGAACGTGACGCCCCGCGCGACCAGTCGGTCGAGGAACCCTTCGGCCGGGTACTGCTCGCCGATGGGCTTGGCCCAGCCGGCCGAGCTGCACTCCACCGAGACGTCCGCGGCGGCCGCGGCGTCGGCCATCGCGTCCCAGTAGTCGCCCGGGTTCGTCGCGTAGTAGCCGGCCACCTTGATCAGATCCGGGTGGGCGAGTACGTCGACCGCGTCGGCGGCCGCCAACTCCTCGAGGGCGACCGTGTAGTCCGTCCAGCACTGGTCTACGTCTCGAACGGTCCACTCGCGCATGGGGATCGGGCTGTCGATGTCGTCGAATGCCCAGCTGCCGAGCCAGTGGACCGAGCCGATGAGCACGTCGAAGGGGTACTGGGCGAGCAGGTCGCTCACGACGTCCATCTGGTCGCGGTAGTAGTCGACCTCGAGGCCGATCTTGACGGGCAGGCCCTCGTCCTTCGCCTTCAGGGCGAGCGTGACGTAGTCCTCGAGGGAGTTGCGCGCCGTGAAGGCCATGTAGTCGGCCATCACCGGACTCGTCGCCTCGTGGGCGAAGCGCTCCCAGAACGGCCCGACCAGTGACATCACGTCGACGAACCGGTTCGAGTGCTCGGTGAGCGCGAGCTCACTGACCCCCTCCTCGGCCGCGCGGTCGCAGTAGTCGGCGATCTGGTCCAGGCGGTACCAGACCGAGGACTCCTCGTGCGGCCAGAGGTGGAGGTGGTAGTCGAGCACGTTACGCGGCGCCGAAGCCGACCACGCGGTCGACCGGCGTACCGAACTCGACGTAGGCGATGCGCGCCGAGGGTACGCCGAGGCGCCGGCCCTTGCGGTCAGTCAGCCACAGGACCGTCTCGGAACTGAGCGCCGCCTCGACCTCGGCCATGACCTGGTCGCGATCGGCGTCGTCGGCCAGCTCGACCTCGAGTTCGCGCATCGACTGCACGATGCCTATGCGGATGTCCATGATGCTCCTCAGTCGTCTCAGGGTCCATGTTACGGGCTTGGGGCACAATGGAACATGGCCGAAGCACCCTCCGCGCGTCACCACCAGTGGGCGGCGACGATGGAGGGCTACGGCGGCTCCCCCCAGGACCTGACCCTCGCCCACCGCGACTCCTCGGCCCGGATCGAGGCCGCGCCGGCGATCTCGCGCGCCGCACGCGAGTCGTCCCAGGCGACCCCGCTCGCGATCGGTGCCACCCGGGCCGTCGGCGCCGGGGACCGGCAGCGACCCGAGGAGCCCGACGAGTTCCGCAGCTGCTTCGAGCGCGACCGCGACCGCATCTTGCACTCCAACGCCTTTCGCCGCCTCGCGGGCAAGACCCAGGTCTTCGTCTTCCCCGAGGACCACATGCGCACCCGACTCACCCACGCCCTCGAGGTCGCCCAGGTGGCCGTCGGCATCGCACGGCCCCTCGGACTGAACGTCGCCCTCGTGGAGGCGATCGCCCTCGGTCACGACTGCGGCCATGGTCCCGGCGGCCACGCGAGCGAAGAGGCACTCGACCCCTTCGTCGAGAACGGCTTCGACCACGCGACCTGGGGGGCGGACGTCTCGCTCGCCTCACTCAACCTCTGTGTCGAGACCCTCGACGGGATCCGCAACCACTCCTGGAGCCGGCCGGCCCCCGCCACGCCCGAGGGTGAGGTCGTGAGCTGGGCTGATCGGATCGCGTACGTCTGCCACGACTTCGAGGACGCGGTCTCCGCGGGGGTCGTCGAAGTGAGCGACCTCCCGAGAATCGTCGCCACGCGATGCGGCACCCGACGCGGCCAGCAGTTGGGGACCTTCATCAACGCCATGATCCACACGGTCGCCTCGAGTGGCGTCATCGGCATGGACGCCGAACACGCCGAGGCGCTCGCGACGTTCCGCGCCTTTGACTACGAGCGCATCTACCTGCGCGGCGCCTCGCGCGACCAGGCCGAGCGAGTCGTCGTCATGTTGCGCGCACTCGTCGAGCACTACGCCGCGCACCCCGAACTCATCGACGAGCAGCCCGGCGAACCCCTCGAGCGGGCGGTCGCCTACGTCGCGGGGATGACCGACCGTTTCGCCTGTCGAAGCGCACTCACCCTGCTCGACTGGCCCGAGGACCGACTCCCGACGGGCATCGACCGGTAGCCGACGTCGCCCGGTACGCTGCCAGCGTGCCCAAGCGCCTCGTGCTACCCCTGGTCCTCGCCCTCGTCGTCACGGTCGCCGTCGCCGGGACCGCCATCGTCGTGCTCTCTCGTCGCACGACGGCACCGCCGGCACTGCGCGTGAGCGGCCTGCCCGCCGCGGTGACGACCGGGGAGGCCGACCTCATGGCGCTCTCGCCCGTGCCCAACCGGCCCGCGCCGACCTTCACCCTGACCGATCAGAACGGCCGGCGAATCTCGCTCGCCTCGTTTCGTGGCCGGCCGGTGGTGCTCAACTTCATGGACCCGCACTGCGTGGACATCTGTCCCCTCGTCGCCCAAGAGCTCCGCTACGCCGAGGCCGACCTGACCGGGGCGGCCCGCGACACGGTCTTCATCGCCGTGAACGTCAACCCCTTCGCGCACTCGGTCGCCGACGTCGCGGCCTTCTCGCGCACCCACCTGCTCACCGCGATCCGGACCTGGCACTATTTCACGGGACCGGTGAGCGCACTCCAGTCGGTCTGGCGCGCCTACGGCGTCGAGGTGCGCGCGCCCAGTGCGAGCGCCGACGTGATCCACACCTCGATCACCTACTTCATCGACCCGGCCGGTCACGAGCGCTACGTCGCCTCGCCGCTCGTCGACCACCGCGCCTCGGGCGCGGCCTTCTTGCCCACCAACACGATGCAGGCGTGGGGTAAGGGCATCGCCGCGATCGCCGAGTCCCTCGCGAGCGCGCGTTAGCCGAGCGGCGCCGGCCGGCCGAAGAGGAATCCCTGGCCGAGCAGTCCACTCGCGCTGATCGAGGCCCCGATCACGCGTAGCGCCTCGGCCTCGGCCTCGGTCTCGACGCCCTCGGCGATGATGGTGGCGTCGCTCTTAGCGGCGAAGTAGTACATCGCGGCCGCCATCGACTGGCGCACCCGGTCGTGATCGATGTCGCGCACGATCGAGATGTCGAGCTTCACGAAGGCGGGGTCGAGCTCGATGATGTGGGTGAGACTGGTGAAACCGGCCCCCGCGTCGTCGACCGCGAGTCGCACGTCGCCCATCGACGCGATCGCCCGACGGACCGCGCCGTAGTCCTCGACAATCGCGTGTTCGGTGATCTCGATCACGATCGAGCGCGACGCCCCCGCGACGACCCGGGCCGCGGTGCCGTCGACGATCGCCGCGGGCGAGAAGTTCACGCTCAGCCAGATCTCGGGTGAGAGCGCACGCGCGGCCTCGAGGGCATCGGTCACGCAGGCCGCCTCGAGCGCCGGTCCGAGTCCGACCGAGTGGGCGGCGAGGAACCGTTGCTCGGGTGCCCCGTCGTCGTCGAAGCGGGTGAGGGCCTCGTAGCCCACGACCGCACCGGTCACGAGGTCTACGAAGGGCTGGAAGACCGGGTGGAACCGACGGGCGCTAATCACGTCGTCGACCTCGGCGCGAAGTCGCTCGGTGCGGTCGTAGTAGTCGGCCTGGTGGCCGACCAGGGCGCCGACGAAGGTGCCGAGCTGTTCACAGGTCGACATGCGTCCGTCGAGCCAGGTCGGTGCGGCGACGTCCTTGGAGGCGAAGAGTAGCAACCCGAGTAGCTGGTCGTCGTGGTTGATCGGCACGACGATCGCCGCGACGTAGTCGTTCGCGCACCAGTCGGCCACGAGCGAGGTGTTCATCGAGCGCGGGGGGTCCGCGAGCGTCGTCCACCACGGGCCGACCCGGGTCCGCGTCAGCGTCGTCACCGAGTCCAGGGCACCGAGCACCTCGCCGGTGGTGAAGCCGGGCATCGGCGACCCGCCACACGCCACCGGGCGCAGGCGCCCGTCCCGCTCCACCAGCAGAACCGCGACCGCGTCGATGTTCTCCAGGCTGATCGCGGCGTTCGCGAAGACGCTCGCGGTCTCGTCGAGGGTCGCGCCCGCACGGACGTCACGCATGATCGCGAGGGTCGCCGCGCGGTCTCGCTGCTCACGGGTCAGGGCGGCCTCGAGGGACCGCTCGGCGGTCACGTCGCGCTTGACCGCGACGTACGCGGTGACGGCGTCGGACTCGTCGGTGATGGGCGTGATCGTCGCCTCCTCCTCGTAGAGCTCGCCGTTCTTGCGCCGACTCACCATCGGACCACGCCAGCTCTCGCCGGGCGCGAGGGTCGACCACAGTTCGTCGTAGGAGGGCCACTCGGCGAGTCCCCCGAGGAAGATCGACGGGTTCTCACCGAGCAGCTCGTCGAGTCCGTAGCCGCTGCTGCGCAGCAGCGTCGGGTTGGCGTAGACGATGCGCCCCGTCGCGTCGGTCACGAGGATCGACTCGCCGGCCTGCTCGATCACCCGGGTGAGCAGGTTCTGTTCACGCAGTGATGCCACCAGCATGGCCTGTTCGCGCAGTCGCACGATCCCGAACTCCACCTCGTTAGCGAGGTCCTCGAAGAGCTTCACCTCATTGGGTCCAAAGGCGCCGACCTCGGCGGCGTAGACGATCAGCACCCCGTCGACCGACCCATTGATGAGGACGGGCACCACGATCGCCGAGCGGAACTGGTGCGCGTCGGTGACCGCGCGCCACGGCGAGGTCCAGGTGTCTCGCCGCAGGTCTTCCACGACGACCGTCTTGGCGAGGCGCACGGCCCGGCCCATGGGTGCGTCGCCGTTCGGACCGTCACCCCATGAGACGTGAACGACCTCGGCGTAGTCGGCGTGCTCGTGGCTGGTCGCCACGATCGACATCGTGCGGCCCGCGTCGTGCTCGGCGCGCGCGTACCACGCGAAGGCGTAGCCGCCCTCGTCAACGGCCGCCTGACACATCGCCTCGAGCATCGCCGTCTCGTCCTGGGCGTGCACGAGGATCCGCCCGGCCGCGGACAACGTGTCAAAGGCCCGCTCGGCGACGACCTCCAGCTGACAGTCGCGCAGGCCCACGACCGCGGCCGTCACGATGTCGCGTTCGTCGCGTACCGGGTGGGCGTGGAGCTGCATCCATCGCCAGTCGCCGCTCGCGGTGCGGTAGCGGATCTTCTCACCGTGGACGCTGTGGCCCGTGTACACGATCGCGCGCCATCCGAGCAGGGTCTCTCGGTCCTCGTCGGCGATGAGGTCAACCGACAGGGTGCCGACGATGTCCTCGACCGTCCAGCCGAGCACATCGGCCACTGACGGCGAGATCCAGACGATGACGCCCTCGGGGTTGGTCATCATCACCACGTCCGAGGCGTTCTCCGCGAGCAGCTGGAACCGTCGCTCGGACTCGACGAGCCGCTCGTGGGCCGTGACCTCGGCGCTGGCGTCGCGCCACGACGACACCCGCACCGCGCTCGGCGCTCGACCGACGTCGCGTACCGAGATCGTCATCCATCGGTAGTCCCCCCACGCCCGGCGCACGCGAACCGTGAGTTCGTGGCGAACCCCGTCGCCGAGTTGGCGCTGCGCGGCGCGCAGGTGCACGAGGTCATCGGGGTGCACATACTCGCTGAACCGGTGACCGACCACGTCCTCGGACCGCCAGCCGGTCATCGCGGTGATCGAGTCCGAGACCCAGGAGATGACCCCGTCGGGCTCGGACACCGAGACGACGTCCGACGTGTTCTCGGCGAGCAGCCGGTAGCGCTCGTTCTCGGCGACGCGTTCGGTCACGTCGCGCCAGGTGTAGCTGATGGCGTCACCCACCTTCACCGCGCGAACGTCGAAGTGACCCCGTGCGCCGAGGATCTCGTTGTCGTAGGTCACGTCGTCGAGCACGAGCGCGTCGCCGGTCTCCACGACGTGCACGAAACGCTCGAAGAGCCCGGTGTCACGGTGGTTCGGCAGCAGGGTGAGGAGTCGCTGCCCGATGAGCCCCTCGCGGGTCGTGTGGTTGATCTCGATGGCGGCCTCGTTGGCCTCGGCGTACTCGAAGTCCACGACCTGACCGTCGCCGTCGCGCACCGCGCGCAGCACGACCAGCGGGTCGAACATCGACTGCAGGATCGCCGCGACGGTCGATCGAGCGAGGTCCGGCGCGCTAGCGGCTTGCGCCGCACGACCTCGCTCAGGTGGCGAACCGGACGTCACGCTCATCGATGACTCCCTCCGAGCGACCACGTCAACCCGTAAGGGCATCGTAGGTTCTCTCACCGTCGCCCGCAATGTGTTTCGAACTTTCCGTTCATCAACGCGAGCACTCGAACGAGCCGGCGCCACGGGGGCCCGTGCACCTCGAGTACCCGAAAATCCCTGCGCCCCTCGCTACGGCCGGGTCGCACCCTCGAGGTTGATGCGCGGCGGCTCGCCACCGCTCATCCACGCGACGCGCTGCTCGCTCGTGCGGATCGCCGCGTGCTCGTGGGTGAGGATCCAGAAGCGGTTCTCGAGCACGGCATTGGTCACGGCCTCGGCGACGACGCTCGGGGCGATGCCCGCGTTCACCGCCTCGGTCGCCATCGCGCCGATGGCGCGCACCGTCGGGTCCTCGTTGTAGGCGCGCAAGTCCTCGGGCATGTTGCGCTCGGACTCGTTGATGCGCGTGCGCACGAAGCCCGGGCAGAGCACCGAGGCGCCCACGCGCTTGCCCGAGAGGCGAAGTTCGTGGAAGAGCGTCTCGGCGATCCCGACGACGGCGAACTTGCTCGCGCAGTAGGGACCCATACCGGGCACGCCGCCGAGACCCGCGAGTGAGGCGGTGGAGACGACGTGGCCCTCGTCCTGTTCGAGGAAGAGCGGTACGAAGGCGTTGATGCCGTTGATCACCCCGTCGACGTTCACGCCCATGACCCAGTCCCACACGGCCTTGGGCGTGCCGATGGCCGGACCGGCGCCGACACCGGCGTTGTTGAAGATGAGGTGCGCCGCGCCGAAGTTCGCGAGCGCCGCTTCGCGAAGCGCGATGACGTCGGACTCGACCGCGACGTCACAGGCGACGCCGACCACCCGGGCCCCGGCGTTCGCGAGTGTCGTCACCGCGGCCGCGAGCGCGGCCTCCTCGACGTCGCCGAGCACGAGCGAGGCGCCGGCTGCCGCCATGCGCGTCGCCGTCGCCAGTCCGATCCCACTCGCCCCACCGGTGATGACGGCCGTTCGACCAGCGAGTTCCATGATCCCCCTTGGGTGGGTTAAACGAGCTTGAGTTCTTGACGATAGACCCGCGCCGGACCCTGACGCACAATCGTGGCCGCGAGCTCGGTGAAGGCGAGGGCGACGTCACTCTCGGGCTCATAGACCACCACCGGGTCCCCGAGGTCCCCGCCGCTGCGCAGCCGAGGGTCGAGGGGGATCTGGCCGAGCAGTGGGATCCCGAGGTCACTCGCCAACTTGGCGCCGCCGCCGGCGCCGAAGATCTCGTAGCGCTGGCCGTCGTCGCCGACGAACCAGCTCATGTTCTCGATCACCCCGCGCACGCTCAGCTTGAGGGCCCGAGCGGCGTAGGCGCTGCGCTGGGCGACACGTTGGGCGGCCGGCTGGGGGGTCGTCACGACGTACATCTCGACGCGCGGCAGGATCTCGGACAAGGTGAGCGCGACGTCGCCGGTGCCCGGGGGCATGTCGATCAACAAGAAGTCGGGCTCGTCCCACCACGCCTCGGTGACGAGCTGCTCGATCGCCTTGTGCAGCATCGGCCCGCGCCAGATCACCGGTTGCTCGTCGGGCACGAAGTAGCCCATCGAGACACAGCGCACCCCGTGGGCGAGGGTCGGGATCACGGTGTCGCCGAGCACGATCGGGTCGTGGTCGGCGCCGAGCATCTTGGGCAGCGAGAAGCCGTAGACGTCGGCGTCGAGGATGCCGACCTGGTGGCCGGCCTGGGCGAGTGCGATGGCGAGGTTGACCGTCACCGAGGACTTGCCCACACCGCCCTTGCCCGAGGAGATCCCGAGCACGCGGGTCTTGGCGAGCTTGTCGAGGAACTTGGGCGTCGCGGTGTCGTGGTGGTGGCCCGGGCCGGAATCCGCGGTCATGTTGCCGCGCAGGAAGTTGCGCAGCTCCAGGCGCTCGTCGTCGGTCATGGCGCGCACGCGCACCGTCGCACCGGGGGCGACGTCGGCGATCTCGTCCTCGAGCCAGGCGCGGTTCGGCCACTCGACGACCGGCAAGACCAGCTCGACGTGTAGACCATCGCAGTCCTCGACGGTGCCGAGGAAGCCCAGTTCCGCAAGGCTTCGAACCAGTTGGGGCTCGGTGATCGCGCCAATCGCCTGGCGTAGGTCCTCTGACATGGGTGTCTCCTCGTGATCGCCCCCGTACGAGGTTACCGTCGTGAAACCCGGGCCCCGCTCGTAGACTGCCCTGCGTGAGTACCAACGAGCGCGAACTCGACCCGGGCCTCTTCAACGCCACGGTCACGAGCCTCACCCACTCCTTCGGTGACCGCACCCGACGCGCCATCTACCTCTACCTGCGCGAGAACCCCGGCACGACCGCGGCCGAGCTCGCCGAGCACTGTCAGGTCCACGCGAACGTCGTGCGCCACCACCTCGAACGACTGGCCGAGGGTGGCTACGTCACCTACGACAACCTGCGTAAGACCACCGTCGGTCGACCGGCGAAGGGCTACCGGGTAGTGGACACCGCACCGGCGATGGAGGCGGCGGTGCGCCGCGATGCGCTACTCGTCGCGCTGCTCGAGCGGGCACTCGACCGACTCGGGGCTGACGAGGCCGAGGCCATCGCCCACCAGGTGGGCGTCGAATACGGTCGCGGACTCGGGGCGAACGGGGCCACCCTCGAGACCGGTCGACCGGTGAAGGCCGCCCTCGCCTCGATCGCGGGACTGCTCAACGCCCACGGCTTCGCCGCGCGCGCCGAGGACGAGGAGAACGGCGTCTCGGTCGTCTCGGAGAACTGCCCCTTCGGTCTCGCGGCCCGTCACCACCCGGTGCTCTGCGCGGTAGATCGCGGGCTGATCGCCGGCATGCTCGAGGGTGTCGGCAGTGCGCGCACCGCGGTGACGCTCTCCTCGCGGGCCCTCGGCGACGACGCTTGTCGCCACCAACTCAATTAGCGGCTACTCCGGCCAACCAGGCGTGACAACACGCACCGAGTTGCGTCGCGCCGCCTCAATCAGTCGGTCGTCGTAGGCCACGATCCCCTCCAGGTCTTCGCCGAGCTCGAGTGCCGACGCGAGGTGCAGGGCGTCGAGCGAGCGAAGCGACGAGGGCTCGGCGAGACCAGCGTTCACGTAGGTCGTGCTGCTCGGCAGTATGAGCGACACCGACGCCACGGCCTCATCGACGACTGCGCGGTCGATACCGAGTCGGGACGCGGCTCGTAGCGCCTCGGTACGCAAGAGGTG
>JAKBGV010000081.1:3377-5250 GCA_021837305.1 Actinomycetes bacterium | reverse complement strand
ATTTCGTGAACCTCGAAGAGGCTGAACTCGCGCGTTGGAAGGCCAATGACGTCTTCACCCGTTCGATGAACCATCGCCTGGGCAACGAACCGTGGGTGTTCTACGAGGGACCACCGACGGCCAACGGCAAGCCGGGGCTGCACCACGTCTGGGCGCGCATCTACAAGGACCTGTTCTGTCGGTACCAGACGATGCGGGGCCGCTTCGTCGCGCGCCGGGCCGGGTGGGACACCCACGGGCTCCCCGTCGAGGTCCAAGTCGAGAAGCAGCTCGGGATCTCGGGCAAACGCGCGATCGTCGAGGAGGTCGGCATCACCGAATTCACACGGCTGTGCCGCGAGTCGGTGATGACCTACGTCGGGGAGTTCGAACGGCTCACCGAGCGAATCGGCTACTGGACCGACATGGAGAACGCGTACTTCACGTTCAATCCCTCCTACGTCGAATCGGTGTGGTGGCAGCTCCAGCAGCTCTTCACGCGCGGTCTGCTCTACGAGGACCTCAAGGTCATTCCGTACTGTCCCCGGTGTGGCACTGCCCTCTCGAGTCACGAGCTCGGACAACCCGAGGTGTACACCGACGAGGTCGACGAGAGCGCCTACGTCCGTCTGGCCGTGACCGACGCCGCCGCGCACGGACTCGACGCGGTTACCCACCTCGCCGTCTGGACCACGACGCCCTGGACGCTGCTCGCCAACGTGGCGGTGGCGGTCAATCCCTCGATCACCTACGCCGTGGTCGAGGGCACTGTCGTCGCCGCCGACCTCGTGGAGTCCGTCTTCGGTTCCGACGCCCGGGTGTCGGCCACGTTCGCGGGCACCGCGTTGGTGGGTCTGCACTACGAACGCCCCTTCACCGACGTCCCACTGCCGGCCGACGTCGACGCCTGCTACGTGGTGGCCGCCGACTACGTCACGACCGACGAGGGCACCGGCCTCGTGCACCAGGCACCGGCCTTCGGAGAGATCGACCGTCAAGTGGCCCGCGCGCACGGTCTGCCGACGGTGAACCCCGTGGGCCCCGACGGCACGTTCACCGCCGCGGTGGGGTGGCTGGAGGGCCGAGACGTGCGCGAGGCGAACCACGCGATCAACGACGAGCTCGAGCGGCGAGGCCTGCTCATCACGCGCATGGACTACACCCACGCCCTCCCACACTGCTGGCGCTGCGGCACGGTGTTGATCTACTGGGGCAAGCCCAGTTGGTACATCGCCACGAGCCAGTTCAAAGAGGCGATGATGGCCGAGAACTCGACCATCGATTGGCATCCGGCCCACATCCGAGAAGGTCGCTTCGGCGAGTGGCTCGCCAACAACGTCGACTGGGCGCTGTCGCGTGACCGCTTCTGGGGGACACCCCTGCCGATCTGGCGCTGCGACGACGGTCACCTCACCTGCATTGGCTCTCGCGCTGAACTCGGCGCGTTGGCCGGGCGCGACCTCACCGAGCTCGACCCGCATCGCCCCGCCATCGATGAGATCGTCTTTGACTGTCCGACCTGTGGCCAGGTTGCTCGACGGGTGGAGCCGGTGATCGACGCCTGGTTCGACTCCGGTGCGATGCCCGCCGCCCAGGTCGGTTACCCGCACGTGGCCGGTTCGTCCGAGGCGATGCAGTTCCCCGCGCAACTGGTGGCCGAGGCGATCGACCAGACCCGCGGCTGGTTCTACTCGCTGCTCGCGGTCAACACCCTTGTCTTTGGGGACACGCCGTACCAACACGTGCTCTGCTTGGGTCACATTGTTGACGAGCGGGGTCGCAAGATGAGCAAGTCCGTCGGCAACGTGATCGACCCGTGGGAGGTCCTGACGACCCGCGGGGCCGACCCACTGCGCTGGTGGATGTTCTCCCAGGGTTCGCCGTGGACGTCGAC
>JAKBGV010000081.1:0-3277 GCA_021837305.1 Actinomycetes bacterium | reverse complement strand
GCGCGCGCCGAGGCGGGTGTCAAGGTCCGCCAGCCGCTCGCGCGAGCACTGGTGTTCCTGCCCAACGACGCCCCGCGCCCGCCGGTGGACGTGGTGGAGGACGAACTGAACGTCGACGTGCTCGAATACGGTACGGAGCTGGCAGAGGTCCTGAGTTTCGAACTGGTGCCGAACTTTCGGTCCGTCGGGCCGCGCCTGGGCGAGGCGGTCAAGGAGTTGCGTCCGGCGCTCGCCGCCGTCGACCCGGTGGCCGCCGCCGCCGCACTCGACGCCGGTGGGACCGTGCGCGTCGAGCTCTCCACCGGCGCCTTCGATCTCGGCGTCGAGGACCTCGAGCTCCGCGTGCGTAGCCAGGGCGGGTTCGCCGTCTCGCGCGACGGCGCCGAAGTGATTGCACTGGATCTCACGCTGGACGACGGGTTGCGTCGACGCGGTTATCTGCGCGATGTCGTGCGCCAGATCCAGGATCTTCGCAAGTCCTCGGGACTGGACGTCGCCGACCACATCCACGTCACGGTGAACGGTCTAGACGACCTGAGTGACGGCTTCGAAGTCCTCGCACGTGAGGTTCTCGCGACCGCGGTTGAGACCGGGAGTCGCGCCGAACCGGCCCACGCGCTCGAACTCGACGACGGCCGTGCGGCGTCGGTGTGGATCGAGCGGGCCTAGACGCTTGCGTTGAGCTTGCCGAGCAGCGCCGACAGTGACTGGCGCTCGGTCTCACTGAGTCGTCCGGCCAGTCGCTCGTCCAGGTAGGCGAGGTGGACGGCGAGCGCGTCGTCGAGTTTGGCGTTGCCGGCGTCGGTGATGGCGACGTGGATCGCTCGTCGATCCGAGGGGCAGAGTGTCCGCTCGACGAGTCCGGCCTCCTCGAGTCGGTCGATCAATCGGGTGGTGCCACCCGTCGAGTGGACGATGGCGTCGGCGATCTGGTTCATCTTCAAGCGACCGTCGGGCGACTTGCGTAGCTGCAGCAGCACCTCGAACCAGGCGAGGGGCAGTTCACACGTCGCCTCGAGCTCGACGCCCAGACCACGGGCCAGCCGGGCGTTGGTCTCGAGCAACAGGCCGAACAACGTGACCTTCTCGTCGCCCGATGGGCAGGCAGTGGGGTCGATCAACATACGCCAAGTATAGCAGATTCTTAGGTTTGCAACTACTGCTTGACAAATAGTTGTAGGCGCAACTATACTGGTGTCAACACAAACCAGTGTTCGTATCTAGGAGAGAAAAAAAATGAGCAACCTTCCCGCTCCCGGTGTTTACACCATCGACGCCACCCACTCGAACGTCGGCTTTGTCGCGCGTCACCTCATCGCCGCCAAGGTCCGTGGTCACTTCACCGACTTCGCCGGCACGATCACCATTGGCGACTCGATTGCCACCTCGAAGGTCGAGGCGACGGTCCAGGCCGCGAGCATCACGACCGACAACGAGATGCGTGACGGCCACCTCAAGAGCGCGGACTTCCTCGACCTCGAGAACCACCCGACCCTCACGCTGACCTCGACGAAGCTCACCGACAAGGGCCACGACAAGATCGAGATGGTCGCCGACCTCACCGTACGTGGCGTGACCAAGTCCGTCACGTTCGATGTCGAGTTCCTGGGCTCGGGTGCCGGCATGGCGCCGGGCGTCACGGTCGCGGGCTTTGAGGCCACCGCCGAAATCGACCGTCGCGACTTCAACGTCAACTTTGACGGCGCACTGGAGAACGGTGCCCTCGTCGTTGGCAACAAGGTCGTCTTGGAGCTCACCGTCGAAGCGAGCAAGCAGGACTAAGTCCTTCCACTGACCACAGTTTTGACGAGGCCGGGGGCGTACGCCCCCGGCCTCGTCGGTACCATGGGTCCATGCATGAGCGCAACGTAAAGGGGGCACGGTCCACCGTCGGGGCCCTCGGCGTGGTGGCGACCGTGCTGTCGATCTGGTGGTTCGCGCTGCGGCCACGGCGTCGTCGGCGCGGCTGAGTCGCCGACTCCGGCCGGTAGCGTGGACGTCCATGTCGTCCGCGTCCCTCGCTCCGCTTCGACACCCCAGTTTCTCGATCGCCCTCGCGGCGTCGTTCGTGTCGTCGACGGGCACTTGGATGCAGTCGGTCGCGCTCGGGATCTATCTGACCCAGACGACCCACAACACCCTGTGGTTGGGACTGGTGACGGCCGCGGCGTGGGTGCCGAGCCTCGTGGGCTCGCCTCTCGGGGGACTCGTCGCCGACCGATGGAACCGCCAGCGATGGATCCAACTCAACAACGTGGTGATGACCCTCGCCGCGGCGGCGTTGGCCGCGGCCGAACTCACGGGTCACCTCGCCCCCTCGACGGCCTGCTACCTGGCGATCCTCGAGGGTCTCGCGAGCGCGGCGGCCTGGCCGGCGTGGCAGTCGCTCCTACCCGACCTGGTGGAACGTCACGAGGTCCTCGCGGCGGTGTCGCTGTCGTCGGCGCAGTTCAACCTCGGACGGGTCATCGGACCGGTACTGGCGGCGCTCGTGCTCGCCTTCGGCTCGCCGGGGTGGTGCTTCGCGATCAACGCCGCGACCTTCCTCTTCGTCGCGGTCGCCTTCCTCTTCGTGCGCAGCACGCCGCGGCCGCGGATCGAGGCACCGGTGCGCCTCTGGGGCGAGACCGTCGAGGGCGCGAGGCGGGCCTGGTCGATCAACGGCTGCCGGTACCCAATCATCGCGGTCGCGGTGGTGGCGGTCACGGTCAGCCCCTTCATCGCCCTCGTACCCGCGATGGCCATCGAGGTCCTGCGCGCCGGCAAAGTCGGCACCTCGTGGCTGGTCACCGCCCAGGGGGTGGGCGCGGTGGTGGGGGCGATGACGCTGCCCGGCCTCGCACGACGGACGTCGAGGGTCTTCGTGTTGCGCCTGTCGATCGCGGCGGCGGTCGTGAGTGAGATCCTCTACGCACTCGCCCCGACCCTCACGTGGGCGATGGCGTCACTCGTCGTGCTCGGCGCCGCCTACGTCGGCACGCTGACGGGCCTGATCACGTCGGTGCAGCTGCACGCGCCCGAGCGCGAGCGTTCGCGGATCCTGTCGCTCTATACGCTCTCGCTCTCGGCCGCGTACCCGCTCGGCGCCGTCGCGCAGGCGACGCTGGCGAGGTGGTGGGGCGTTCGTACCGTCACCGGGTTCGGCGCGGTCGCGATGGCGGTCGTCGTAGTGGGCGTCTCGGCGATGCAACCGTCCTTCTGGGCGCAGTTCGCCTCGGCCTCGAAGAGTGAGGCGCGATTACTGGCAGACTAGACGCATGCCTTTCATTGCCACGAA
>JAKBGV010000015.1:8504-25403 GCA_021837305.1 Actinomycetes bacterium | reverse complement strand
TCACCTTGGCCTTCGCCGCGCCCTTCGTCGCCTACGCCGCCTCGGTCCAGTCCGACGCGTCATTCGTCGCGATCTACCGCTTCGCGATCGTGCCGATGTTCCTCTTCTCGGCGACCTTCTACCCCGTTAACGCCTACCCCGGGTACCTACGCCCCGTGGTGCAGTTCGTCCCGCTCTATCACGGGGTCGCCCTCGCGCGCTCGGCCGCCTTCGGCGAGTGGCCGTTGCTTCCCACCCTCGGACACCTGACGGTGCTGCTCGCACTCGCGGTCGCTGGCGTCCTCTGGGGCCGACGGACCCTGCGACGCCGGTTGGTCGACTAGTGCTCACCCGGACCCTCCCCCGGTTCGGCTCTCGAAGGTCCCTGCGGGTCTTCGAACGGAACCTGACGGTCTACCGGTCGCAGTGGTTGATGTTGATCTCGGGATTCTTCGAGCCCCTCTTCTACCTGCTCAGCATCGGTCTCGGACTCAATCACCTGGTCGGTCCGCTTCGGGTCGGTGGCCACGTCATGAACTACGCGACCTTCGTCGCACCTGGCATGCTCGCGACGTCGGCGATGAACGGCGCGATGATCGACACGATCTTCAACACGTTCTTCCGATTGAAGATCTCCCACTCCTACGACGCGATACTCTCGACGCCGCTCGACGTGACCGACATCGCCCTCGGTGAGGTCTGGTGGGCCCTCGCGCGCGCCGGCGCCTACGGCGCGTCCTTCATCATCTGCATGGTGTTACTGGGCGACGCCGGCAGCGCCTGGGTCGTGCTGTGCTGGCCCGCCGCAATCCTCACGAGCCTGACTTTCAGCGCCATTGGTCTAGCCGCCTGCACCTACGTCCGGTCTTGGCAGGACTTCGACCTGGTCACCCTCGTCCAGCAACCCATCTTCCTCTTCTCCGCGACGTTCTTTCCGATCTCGCTCTATCCACACTGGTTGGGTGCCATCGTCGCCATCTCGCCGCTCTACCAGTCCGCGGCACTCTTGCGCGGCTTGTCGCTCGGGCTGTTCCAGTGGGTGATGCTCGGGCGCGTCACCTACCTCGTGGTACTCGCGCTCGTCGGATTACGCGTCGCGGCTAATCGCTTCCGTCGCATCCTCGTACCCTGAAGCGAGGTGGTCACCGCCAATGGACGTCCGCGAGCTAACGTCCGTTCCTGGTTGATCGACGCGATGGATCAATCGCTACTGGCAGCCCAGATCCGCGTCGTAGGTGGTGCCACCGCCACCCGTGAGCGTGCCCGTCTGGGCCACCAGCACCGGCGCGTACAGTCCGTTTCCGTTCAGCGTGAAACCAGTTGACGGACACGTGGACGTCGTCACCCCCGCCTGCCAGTCACCGGCCACCCCCGAGACAGTGAATCCCGCACCGGTAATGGACGCCCACATCGACGGCGAGGAGTAGATGCCGAACGACGCACCGTTCGCTCCGATCTCATACGCCATGCCGCTAATGGCCGCCTGGTTCAGCGCGACGTTCGTCGACCAACTGTTGCCGGTCTCGACGTCGGCCCACCACATCGCCGCCGAGCCCGGTGCGATCTTTATCGCCCAGGCGGCCTCGCTGCAGCCGATGGCCCAGGCCGCTTCCAGCGCCGAAAGTGCGTGCCCCGTGGCACTACTCGATTGAAACTGCGCTGGAGCAAGGTCCTTACAGGTAGTGGTGTCGGACTTCGCGTACGCCAGGGCGTAACCCGTGTTGAAGTACAACGAACGAGAGCCAGTAGGCGCGGCGTTCCACTGCTTTGACGCGTACTGGTTCGTGGTGAACGGTCGACCGTGGGTGACGCCGATGATGGCGAAATTCATGTTCAATGGAGGCGTCGACAAGCCCTGCGGATAGGACGCGTCGTAGCCGATGCCCGAATACGTGGACGTCGACGCCCCCGCGGGCGACGCCAGCGGCACGACTCCCGTCACCGCGACGATTGCGACGATTGCGCCGGCCCTCGTGACCAGCGAACGCCGTGGACCGCTCGACTTCATGTTGCCCCCATGAACTCGTCGTCACCACGCTTCGTGGCGCGACTGACTTTCGCGTCAGCGTAGTGGCCCGTCGCACGGTATCGATATCAGGTCGCGAAGATCCTGGACCGACCGCGAAGTCCGCACACCGATGCGGTTACGCCTGACCCGACAGGACGTTGCGCCGGCTCATGTACTCGTCGACGTCGATGTCGCCGCGCGCGAGCCGCTCGTCGAGGATACCCAGGGCGTTGCTCGGAATCGTCGGCTCACGGCGATCGTCCACGCCGCGACTCGACTCGTCGCGGCGCCGGGACATCGAGAGCAGCAGCGCAGCGATCGCCACGATCAGCAGGATGGCGAGGAAGACGAGGAAGAGCCCACCGCGCAGTCCGAGGCCGTGGTGCATCCCGCCGTAGAAGAAGGGGCCGCCGAACCCCGGTTGCGGTGCGTCTGGTGGCATGGTTCGATTCCGCCTTTCTGGTCCGTCGACCAACGACAAACACACCCATTGTCGCGGCGCGCCACCGCGACGCGACACACTTCTTATTGGATTCTTCGGATCACGTCGCCGGAGGCGGACCCGGTCTCGACGTACGAGTCGCGACCGCCGTACCCGAGCGGCGCGGCTCGGACCACGTCACCGACACCCCGAATGAGGATGGCCGGGACAGAATCTAGCTGTGACGGCTCCCTACGACGGTGGCGGATTTCTCATCACGGGAGTGATGGCCTCGGGAAAGTCAACCATCGCCGACCTGCTCGTCCGACGATTCGATCGCGGGGTCCACCTGCGCGGAGACGTATTCCGAAAGATGATCGTGACGGGTCGCGATCCCATCGAACCCAGCCTCGGCCGCGAAGCCCGGCGCCAGCTCGACCTACGTACACGACTCGCGGCAATGGTCGCAAACGAATATTGGCGTAACAACTTCACCGTGGTCCTCCAAGACATCTTCGCGGGTGAAGCCCTGCCCAAGGTCATCGACCTGCTCGATGTCTCGCAACTCTTCGTCGTCGTACTCGCCCCCCGACCCGACGTGGTCGCTCGCCGAGAACGCGATCGCCCCAAGACGGGATACGGCCACGGCTGGGAGATCGATGCCTTCATCACGATGTTCGAGGAGATCACCCCTCGGCGCGGACTCTGGCTCGACTCGTCAGATCTGTCGCCGGCGGCGACGGTGGAGGCGATCCTCACCCATTGCGACGAGGCTCGCGTCAAATAGTGAACCACCGTGATCGTCGGGCACACGGGTCATTCCGGTACTTCGACGTTCACCGGTAGGCTTGAGCAGCTATGTGTGCGACGAACTGCGACGGACAAGTTGGCGGGTGGACCCTCGCAGGGCCGTCAACTGTCGCTGAGTAGGGCGTGGTGGAGGTAGTGGCGCGCACGCCGGTCAGCCGCCGACTTCCAGGTCGGTTCGGGCGGTCGACTGTGCTCGGATTCCTGATCAGCGCCATTTTCCTGCTCGCGTCACTCCTCGTCGCCACGCCGAGCGGCGCGACGCCTGGATGGCAGGTGACGTGGACGTCGCCGATGGACCTCGCCCTCGGCGCGACGTACAACTCGACCGTGCGCGACACCGCGACCGTGGCGGTCGCCGGCAGTTCGGTGGCGCTGACCTTCTCGAATCTTTGGAGCGCCACACCGACCACCTTCGGTGCCGTTACGGTCGGCGTCGACCAGAGCGGGCCGACCGTCGTCGCCGGTTCCATCGTCCCCGTCACGTTTGCCAACGGGCAACGGACCGTGACGATACCCGCCCACGGACACGTCACGAGCAATCCCGTCGCCCTGGTGGTACACGCCAACGAGAAGATCGCAGTCTCAATCGCCGTCTCGGGGTGGGCGACGGTGAGCGTGCACTACTGCTGCACCGGGAACATCGACACGTGGGCGACGAGTAACGGTGTCGGTGATCACACGACCGACCCGACCGGTCAGAGCTTCAACCCCCAGCTCACCGGCGCCTTCGTGCGCTGGCTCTCCGGGGTGGCGGTCGCGAATTCACCGGCCCGGGGTGCCATCGTCGCCTTCGGCGACTCGATCACCGACGGGTACGGCTATGAGAACAATGGCTTTAGCTGGGTGAACGCCCTGCAGCAACGGATCGACCGATTACCCGCGACCGACCAGATGTCGGTCGTCAACGAGGGGATCGCCGGCAACACGTTGACCGTCTTCCCACCGGGGACCTCCTACGCCACGAACTCCGGCGGCGTACCGGGTGTCACGCGGCTCGCGACCGACGCACTCGGCTGGCCAGGCGTGAAAGACGTCGTCGTCCTGCTCGGCACCAACGACATCTGGTTCGGAGCCGGCGGCGTGGCGGGCAAACCCATCCCGCCGTACGGGACCGCCGCCGCGATCGAGGCGGGTCTTCGCACCGTGGCGGCTCAGGTCCGCGCTCGGGGCCTCAACGTCTACGCGATCACCCTGCTGCCGCGCGCGACGTCCACCAAGCAGGACCACGACTTACCCGAGTACTGGGGCCCGTCGGAACAGTCCGTGATGAGTGCGGTGAACGCGTGGCTGCTGTCGGCCCGTACCGGCTTCACCGGCGTTATCAACCTGGCTGCAGTGATGGCCGATGTGTACAACGGTGACTGCAATCCGAACACACCCTTCGCGCCATACTTCAACCCCGACCACCTCCACCCGAACGTGGCCGGCGAGACCGCGATGGCCAACGCCATCTCCACCCAGCTCTTCGGTCTCCCCGACGCTCCACTCAACCCACCGGTGTTGCCCGCCACACCGACGCCGGGCTGCGCCGCGGCCACGGTGGCCTCGGCCGTGCTCGCGTCCGCGGTGCCGACGACGACCACGACCGTGGCGCCCACCACTACCGTGCCACCCACCACTACGACCACTCCCTCGACGCTCCTGCGCAGCGCCCGTTCCCTGGCGATCTGGCTGCTGGCCGCGCTCGTAGTGCTCGCCGGCGTACTCGCCCTCATCGCTCGACGTCGGGTCGCGAAGCGGCGCCGTGACCGGCGCCGCGCCATGCGCGTGGTGTCCTACCCGCGGGTGCCCCCGCCATCCCAACCCCGAAACGGACCCGACCCGCGCCCTCGAAACCCGCGGCGCTGACTCAGCGAAGCGAGTAGCGGTAGCGCAGGAACGGCTCGCCGCTGCGGCTGGTCATAGCCCCGTCACTGCGCCAACCGAGCGCCTCGTAAAAATGCCTCGCGGCGAGGTCCGGCGGTGTCACGAGTACCAGTTCGTCATCACCAGCCTCGCGCCCAAACGCGATCGCCGCGTCGATCAACGTCCGTCCGACGCCGCCGCCCTGGGCCGCCGGGTCGACCAGCACGTGGGTCACCTCCCCGATCCGCGGTGCGTCGGCGCTGGGTTCACCCGCGGTGGGTCGGAATCGCGCGAGCAGGAGTCGCCCCACGCCGCGAACGTAGCGACCCGCCCGGGTCACCACGAGGTCCTTCGCCAGTCGGGGTCGTGTGGCGGCGGCGATGACGATGGCACGAGCGAGCGCGACACCGTGCTCGCGGACCATCGCGCGCACGTGCGTCGCGGGGTCAGTCGCTCCGAGCAGAACGCCGATCAACGCGCCGGTGTCATCAAGCGCCACGAAGGACATCGATCCCGGCGTCGTCGTCCACGCCCGGTAGTAGGTGCGCATGAACGAGGGCCCGAACCGCGAGAGGAACTCCATGTCGAGCACGACGAGGTGCAGCGTGACGGCGGCGTCGACGTCCGAGGCGGCGAGGTGTCGCACGCTCACCACGGGTGGGACCCGTTAGCGATCGTGGCGAATGTGGTGGAAGGTCGCGGTGGAATATCCAACTGTACGCCGGGACGCACACGGCGACGCCGGGAACGAGGACGAACCCGCTGCTAGATTGACCCCGATGGCACCACCGCGACACGGCCGGCGGGTCAACGTGCGTCGGCGCCGGTTCGTGGCGGTGCTCGCGCTGATCCTCATAGTCCTGCTCGTCGTCGCAACGACGCGGGGCCCGGGACCGACGCCCTCGACCACCCTCACGACCGCGTCGTCCTCGACCACGACCTCGCGAGCGACGACTCCCCACGCGCCCTTCGCCGTGGGGGCCGTGACCTTCACGGTCAGCGAGCCGGCCAGTGGCTCGACCGGTGCGAGGACGTTCCCCGTCACCGTGCGCTACCCCGCCGTCGGCGCCCCCGGCACGGCCCGCCTCGGCCTGGTCCCACTTCGTGGCGCCGGTCCCTTCCCGCTGCTCATCTTCTCCCAGGGGTTCGACATCTCACCCGAGGCGTACGCCGGGCTGCTCGACGCGTGGAGTGCCGCGGGTTACGTCGTGGCCGATCCCGCCTATCCCTACACGTCGCCCAACGCCGCCGGCGGCGTCATCCGCAGCGACATCGTCCACCACCCGGGCGACCTCAGTTTCCTCATCACGACGCTGATCGCCGATAGCGCGCAGGCCGGCAACGCCCTCGGCGGACTGGTGAACGCCCACGAGATCGGCGTCGTCGGTCAGTCCGACGGTGGTGACGTGAGTCTCGCGGCGGTGGCGAACTCGTGCTGTCGCGACGCGCGGATCGGCGCCGCGGTGATCCTCTCGGGGGCCGAGCTGTCCTGGTTCCCCGGGACGTACTTCGCCACCGGATCGGCACCCCTGCTCGTTGTCCAAGGCACGAACGACCTGACGATGAACCCCGTCACCTGCAGTGTCACGCTGTACAACGAGGCACCGGCGCCCAAGTACTACCTGGCGATGATCGGCCAGACCCACCTCAGCGCGTACGTGCCCCCCGGGCCGGCGCGCGACGTGGTGGCGGCGACGTCGATCGACTTCTTCAACGCCTACCTACGACACGCGCCGGGTGCGCTCGCCGCGATGCGAGCGGCGGGCACCCGTGCGGGACTCGCCACGATCACCAGCGCGTCTCACGTACCCCCGGTCGCGGGGACGTGCCCCGACGCACCGATCGGTTGATTAGCCGCGTGGCTTGACGCCTTTGACGACGTTGGCCTCGGCCACGACGTTCACGCTCGTGAGGTCCTCGAATCCAGCCGTCTCGTAGAGGCGCATCCAGGCGTCGGGCGTGATCGGACGTTCGCGCAGCCGGAAGATGTAGCGACCGGCGTTCTTGAGGATCCGCCAGTAGCCGGGGATCCCCTTCTTCGCCATCACCTTGATCTTGCTCGCGATGACCTGTCGGTCCTCGGTCGTGGCGCCGCGCCCGAGCATCATGTCCGAGTTGATCAACACGCCGCCGGGTCGCAGCCAGCCGAAGGCCGCGGTGACGACCTTGGCCTTGTCCGAGTCCAGCAGGTGGTGCAGCGCGTAGTTGCTAATCACGAGGTCGAGCGACGACGGGTCGATGGTGAGGTGTTCGATCGGCGAGACGATCCCCGAGACGTGCTCGAGTCCCTCAGTCTTGGCCTGGGCGACCATCCGGTCCACCATCGCCGCACTCACGTCGACCCCGATGACCGTGGCGCCACGCCGGGCGAGCTCGAGGGCCAGACGTCCGCCACCACAACCGAGGTCTAGGCAGACCATGCCGGGCTTCACGTCGGCGACCTCGATGGCCTTGGCGGCGACCTTGGTCATCCCGACGTCATTGTGGCGGTCCCACGTGTCGGCCCGACGGGTCCACGTGCGCCGTTGCGTCGCGATCGATAGGCGGGTGGACTGCTTCTTGCCCCACGAGGGGTTCGTTTCTCTGGGCGCGTTGGACATGATCTCTCTTTTTCGGGGGGCCGATCGGTTTCGACGACTGTCGTCTTCCAGGACAACGGGACTTCACGCCCTGGCAACCGGTGTCACCCTGACGCCCGCCGACCAGGAACCGATTCTACCGGTCGAGGTGCGTGGCGACGCCGACGGTGGCTCCGTCACGACGCCCGTGGCCGGATCCGCTGCGATTTCAGGTCGCGTCGGTCGACCACGCCGCCATCTCCGCGGCGAACAGGTCCAGCCCGAGGGGGCCGAGTACGAGCGCCTGCTGGTGGAACGACTTGAGGTCGAAACGTGCGCCGAGCCGCGCACGGGCCCCGTCGCGCACCTCGAGCCAGCGCCGCTGACCAACCTTGTACGAGATCGCCTGGCCCGGCATGCCGAGGTACCGGTCGACCTCGGACACTGCGCTGGCGTGCTCTTCGATCGCCCACTCCTCGAGGAGCGCCACCGCCATCTCCGCGGTCCACGGTCTCGCCGAGCAGTCACCGAGCGACCCGAGCACGCCGAGGTCGTCGGGCGCGTCGAGCCCCAGGTGCAGCCCGACGTCCACGACGATCCGGTTCGCCCGCAGCGCCTGCCCGGCGAGGTACCCGAACTCCTCGGCCGGGCTTGCGTACCCGTCGAGCTCCTCCATCAACCGTTCGGCGTAGAGCGCCCACCCCTCGCCGTACCCCGACGTCCAACCCCGCAGACGATGGAACCGCGACTGGCGGTCGGCCGCCAGCATCGCGATCGCCGCCTGGAGGTGATGACCGGGTACCGCCTCGTGATACCAGGTCGCGGGGAAGCGCCACCACGCGAACGTGGTGGCACCCATCGTGGGATACCACGTGGTGCCCGGACGTGAGAGGTCCTCGCTCACCGGGATGTAGTACGCGGCCGAAGCCGACCCTTCGGGCGCGAGCCGTACGTCACAGAACCGGACGCGCGGGTCGATGTCGAAGTGCACACCATCGAGCCGCTCGACCGCCGCGTCGACGAACGAGCGCAGTCGCGCGAGCAGGGCCTGCGTGCCGTCGATGAGTTGGTCCGGGTCCTGGTCGAGCAGTACCGATGCCTCGCGCAAGCCCCCGACCCCCGGATACATCGAGTCGGCCAGTGCGACCATCCGATCGTGGATCCGACGCGACTCCTCCCACCCCCATTGATAGAGCTCCTCGAGGTCGAGTTCCGCGCCGGTGAAGTAGCGCGCCCACGGCACGTAGCGCTCGCGACCACACCCCTCCTCCGTGGTCGTTCGCGGCGCCACCGTCGATCGCAACCACTGGGCGAGCTCGCCGCACGCGCGATCGGCCGCCGCGGCCGCATCCCTCAGCCCCGACCCATCGAGGTCAACGCCCGTGGCGATCGCAACGCGCTGGGCCAGCTCGGCGAATGAGCCGTCCGCATACGTGCTCGCCTGGTCAGCGACGCCGAGCACGTGACGGCGCGACGGCAGCTGTTCGCTCGTGGCGTTCGCCAGCGAGCCTTGCCAGCTGGCGAGTGATGACGCGACGGCGTCCAACCGCGTCGCGATGACTGCAGCGTCAGCCGGTGACCGCGCGTCCATGAGTTCAAAGACCTGTCGAATCTCCGACAACGGCGACGAGATCACCGAGAAGGTCCGTCGCACCTCGCCGGCGCGCAGCAACGCGCGGTCGCTCGACAGACGTTCGACGATAACCGCCTTGGCGATCCGGTCGACGTCGTCGGTCGGCTCGATCGCCTCGACGACGCGCAGGGACTCACCCAGCATCCGCTCGTCGTCGTGCTGGTGCTCCACGGAGAAGTCCGGGAGCTGGTCGTCGTAGCCGGCAACGCCGGCCATCGTCGCAAAGAGTGGGTCGCGCGCGGCGAGTTCGTCGACCAACCGATCGGCGAAGACGAACAGGGGCGAGCGTGCAGTGGTCTGGTCGTTGGTGGTCACGGTATTCATTGTCCCATGGCTGTGCCGACCCGTCTCAGATCGAGGACGCGACGCGCAGTCCGTCGAGCACGGCCTCTTCGACGGTGCGCGGCGCGAGGCAGTCGCCGATGAGCTCGACGGGGACGCCGGTCGCGACGAGTTCATCGGCCAACTGCCGCGTTGGTCGGTGGCCCGTAGCGAGGACAACGGCCGAAACGCGGTCCACGATTACCGGCTCGTCGGTCAGGACGTGCTGGAGATACACCGAGTCGTCATCGGCCCCGAAGAGACGCACGAGGGTGAGGATCTGCACCCCGGCGCGCGCGAGGGCCGCGAGGTGCTCGTCGCGCACGTACTGCTGGAGCGACGCGCCGGCGAAGTAACCCGGGGTCGCGAGGATCACTTCATGACCGGCGGAGGCGAGGAGTCGTGCGACACCGACGCCCACCCAGTCGTCGCGCCAGTCGACGACCACGACCCTGCCCGACGGTACCGTGTGGCCGAGCAGTACCGAATCGGCGTCAAGGATTGTCGGTGCCCCGAGGATCTCCATCGACGGCCGGTGTGGTCGAGACCCCGTCGCGATCACCACGCGGTCACCCGACCACGCCCCGACGAGTTCGCGATCGACGTGCGAGTTGAGCACGATTGCCGCGCCGGCGCGACGCGCCTCGCGCTCGAGGTTCGTCGCGACACCGCCGAACTCGTCGCGACCCGGTAATCGCTGAGCGAGCAGCACCTGGCCCCCCAGATGGGCCGACGCCTCGTGCAAGGTGACGTGGTGTCCGCGCTCGGCCGCTACCGCCGCCGCCTTGAGCCCCGCGGGTCCGCCGCCGACGACGAGCACGCGCTGAGGCTTCGTGGCGCGCACGCGACGGCCCAGGGTCAGTTCACGCCCCGTCTCGGGGCGTTGGATGCACGAGATCGAAAAGCCGGCGTGGAAGTGGCCGATGCACGCCTGGTTGCACGCGACACAGGCGCGGATCTCCTCGGCCCGACCGTCCCGGGCCAGATTGGCCATCGTCGGATCACAGATCATCGCGCGGGTCATCACGCAGGCGTCGGCGAGGCCGTCGCGGATGATCCGCTCCGCCTCCTGGGGCTGGTTTATCCGGCCAGCCACGAAAACCGGGACGCCGACCGCTTCGCGCACCCGCCTCGCCGCGGGGGCCACGTAGCCGTTCGCGATGGTCATCGGTGGCGCGATGTGGTCGGAGCCCGCGAGGGTCGCCGAGGTGCCCGTCGTCACGCTCACGTAGTCGATGAGTCCCACGTTGTCCAGTGACTGCGCCGCACGAAGGGCGATCTCGGGGGCGAGACCTCGGGGGTCGCGCTCGTCCATCGAGGCGCGCAGTCCAACGATTGGACCGGGACCGACCCGGTCGCGGATAGCGCGGACCACGTCGACGAGGAAACGCAGTCGACGGGACTCGTCCCCGCCGTAGTCGTCGTCGCGCTCATTCACAAAGGAGTTCAGGAACTGTGCGGGCAGGTACCCGTGACTCGCCACCACCTCGACGCCGTCGAGACCCGCGGCAATGAGGCGCGCCGCGCTCTGGGCGTAGCCGTCGACGATCTCGATGATCTCGTCGCGGTCCAACGCCCGCGGCATCACCCGAAATCGCTCGTTCGCCACGGCGGAGGGGGCCACGGCGACGGGTAGCGATCCGTCAGCGGACTCCATCACCTCACGGCCGGGGTGGAACAACTGGCCGACGATCGTGGTGCCGTGGGCGTGGACGGTCTCAGCCAGTCGCCGGTAGCCGTCGATACAGCCGTCGTCGGTCGCCATCAGGACGTGAGCGGTGTAGCGCGCCGTTTCGTGGACTCCGGCGACCTGGACGACGATCAGTCCGACGCCACCGGCCGCGCGCGCTTCGTGGTAGGCGATCAGTTGATCAGTGATCCGACCGTCTTGGACCATCACCGTGTCGTGCCCCGACGAGATGATGCGATTCTTGACCACGGTGCGACCGACGACGAGGGGTTCGAAGAGATGATCGAAACTCATCATCATCCCAGATGGACGTCGCGCGACACGCCCCGAGGCTACTCACTGCGTTCTGATCCGGTCACGCTCGTCGCGACAATCGGTGCCGTACGGCCGCTAGCGAACGGGTGGGAACCGGCTCTCGTTCGTGGCGAGTTTTGCGCGCACCACGTCGGCGAGGTCGACGTCGAGGACGTCGGCCAGCCGGAGCAGGAAGATGAGCACGTCGGCGATCTCGAACTCGATCGCTCGACGGTGCTGCGCCGCGAGACGCTCCGGCGCCGACTCCTCGGGCGTCAGCCACCGGAACTCGGCGACGAGTTCACCGGCTTCGCCAGCGATCGCCATCGCGAGGTTCTTCGGCGTGTGGAACGGGCCCCAGTCACGCGCCTCGGCAAACGCGCGCGTCTCGAGGCGCAGGTCCTCCAACTCACCCATCGCTCTCCCTCCACCACCGTCACCGGCACGGTGCTGTTCTGGCGATCGCGCCGTCGAACACGGTGACCGTGACGGTCCCGTAGAGTAGCGCGAGGAGAAAGGAGTCCGATGGCCACGCTCAGTCGTCGTCGTACCATGATCCCCGTCACGCTGCTCGTAGTACTCGTCATCGCCAGTGCGGTGACGGCTTGGCTCTCGAGCCAGTCATCGGGAACGAGCTCGCCGGGGCCCGAAGGCGTCCCCGTCTTGAACGTCCCGGTCCTGGCGCCCGCCGGCGCGGCCAACGGATCGACCATCGACGGCATCACCTGTCGGACCATCGGGCAAGAAACCGTCCACTACCACGTGCACGTGCTCGTCTCCATCTACGTCGACGGCCAGCGCGAACGCCTCCCCGCCGGCATCGGCGTGACCGCGCCGGCGGTCACCACCGGGTCGGGTCCGACGACCTTCGTCGACGTCGGACTGCACGACTGCCTCTACTGGCTCCACACGCACGCCAACGACGGCATCATCCACGTCGAGGCGCCCTCCAAGGGCCATTTCACACTAGGGCAGTTCTTCGATATCTGGGGCCAGCCGCTCTCGAGCAACCGGGTTGGTCCCGCCGCCGGGCACGTCGTCGTCTTCGAGAACGGCACGCGCTACGCGAGCGCACCTCGCGCGGTGCCGCTGCTCGCCGGTGGTGTGATCCAGATCGACGTCGGCTCACCAGTGGTCGCCTTCAAACCGGAGCAGTTCCACGTCACTGGTCTCTGCGGTACCGGCACGAGCAGTTGTGCGGGCAAGCCGAGCTGAACTCGCTTCGTGATACCCCGTCCGGTGATGCGGTAAGCAACAACCACAGCCACCGCATGGTGTCGGCGACCCGGGCGCCGGCACCGGCCAATGTGTCGACCAGAAACCGGTCCTACGCCTCAACCTCGAACTCGCTGGTCCGAGCCCATCGTGTGATGACAACGTGGTCGAGGGACGTTTCGAGACCCGACGTCCCGCTCGCGCCGGTTCCACGGCGGTAACGTCGAGCGAGGACGAGACCGAGGTGAGACACGCGTACCACCCAGCTGGAACGAGTGGTGCGCGACTACGAGTCCGCGGTCGGCAACTACCTTCGTCGACGGCTCTACCCCTTGAGCAACGCTGACCTCGACGACCTGGTGGCTGAGACGTTCACCATCGTGTGGCGCCGGTTCGACGCGATGCCGAGCGACGCCGAACTCCCCTGGATCATCGGTGTCGCGCGAAACGTGCTCCATAACGCTCAACGATCCAGACATCGCCGCATCGCCTACGAGGGTGCGGTACGGGTACACGGCGACTCGCCATCCACCGAGGACATCGTCGTCGCCGACGCCCGCGTGCGTCACGCCCTCGAGGCGCTGCGCGCCGACGAACGCGAGGTGCTGCTGCTGCACGCCTGGGACGGCCTCAGCGTCGCCGACGTCGCCCGAGTCCTCGGCGTGAGCACGGACGCGGCAGCCGTCCGACTGTCTCGTGCACGCCACCACTTCCGAACCCACTTTGACGAATGGGACGAGTCGTGAAACTTCGGGCCCGTACCGGACAGGGAGCACGTGGAGGAGGCCGCCATGCGTGATGCGTTCGAAGCACTCGTGCGCGAGGACCCGGCCAGCGCGACCTACCATCACCCCGACCCCGTGTCACTGGCCGCTCGGATCGTCGCCACGGGCCGCCAACCCTCGTTACCGGGCCGCTTCCGCCTCGCGATCGCCGGGGCGGCCACCGCCTCAGGGTTGGTTGTCGTCGGCCTCGTGGCCGCACTGAGTACGGCCCCGGCGCTGCCGCAACTCGCCTTCGCGGCGAACCCGACAACCTTCGCCGCGGCCAAGACAGCCGAGGGCACAGCGGCGACCGCGGCGCCGTCCCCGACGCGACCCATCGAGGGGACATTCGGCCCCGGCGATTCACTCGCCAGCGCCTACCAACTCATGGTTCCCGCCTCGGGGCTCGCCGCCACGATGGCGCTCGGCGACGCCCTCGGCGTCGTCGGCACCATCGGCGGGTACAACGGCACGGTCTTCACCGAGACGAGCGCCACGGGGGCTCGCGTCGTCTATGACACGACCACAGGACTCGCCCAATGGCGTTTCCAGGCGGGATCGGCGAGCGGGCCGAGCCCGGCGAAGCTCGCCACGGCGATCGCCCGCCAAGGTTGGGGCTACACCGTCACCATCGGATCTACGACAGCGGCCAACCCCGTCGTCGTCGACGGTTCAACGACGACGCTGTCCGTTCACGTCACCGTCCGTGACGGCCACGTCATCGCCGCCACCGGGCCCGCCTTCGTCGTCGCGGGACTGACCAACTATCGACTCCGGTCCCCCACCGCCGCGCTCGCGGCGCTGTCGGCCACGCAGCCGACGACGGCGAGTTCCGTCGTGCTCTCGTGGTCCGCCTACACGCTCGCCGATCACATGGAATGGCTCCTGCCGACCTTCCTCTACCACGGCCACAGCGGTGATCGTGCGTGGACCGGTCAGTCCCTCGCGGTCCAGACCGCGACCATCAAGGGAACGAACGGCTGACTCAACGACGTTCGATGAGATCGAAGTACTCGTCTCGCCACAGGTCGAAGTACTCCTCGGGCAGTAGCACCGCGTGGGTCGGTTCGAGCTTCTCCACGAAGGATCGTTCGTGACTCACCGCGACGATCGTGCCGCGCCACTGGCGCAACATGTCGCCGAGCGCGTCGACGCTCGCCGGGTCGAGGTTGTTCGTCGGCTCGTCGAGCAGCAACAGGTTGGCCCGCGACGCCGCCAGGATCGCGATGGCGAGCTTGGCCCGTTCACCACCCGAGAGCGTCCCGGGCAGCTGGTGCGCGGCCGAGCCCTTCAACCCGAAAGCGCCCAGGAGTGCGCGACGCTGGACCTCGGTCTCGACCGTGGCGTCGGCGAGATGCGCGAGCACGGTCTTGGTGAAGTCCAACTGTTCGTGCTCCTGGGCGAAGTAGCCGACCTCCACGTTCGCACCAAAGCGCACGTCACCACCCTGGGGCTGTTGCGTGCCAGCCAGGCAACGTAGCAGCGACGACTTTCCCGCGCCGTTTCGACCCACAATCAGGATGCGGTCGCCGCGACGAGTGATGAACGAGGCGTCGCGCAGCACGTCGAGGTCGCCGTAGCGAACGGCGACGTGCTCGACCGTCATCGGCACGTCGCCGCTGCGCGGGGGCTCGGGCAGTCGGAACTTGACGGTCCGTTCCTTCTTGGTGACCTCGACGCGACCGACCTCGAGCTTGCCCACGCGACGGTCCAAGACCTTGGCCTTTCGCGCGCGCGCCTCGGTCTGGCCCCGCATCGAGTCAGCGAGGGTCTTCAGTCGGCTGATCTCGGCGTCCTGGGCGACCGCCAGCTTCTCCTCGGCCAACCGGCGTGACTCATCCTGGGCGAGGTACGAGGAGTAGTTGCCCTTGTATTCGCGCAGCTGACCGTCGCGCAACGCCAGGACCCGGCTGATCGCTCGGTCCAGCAACGGCAGGTCGTGGCTGATCACGACGACCGTCCCGCGGAAGCGCTCCAGTTCGTCGAACAACCATCGCTTGGCCGCCATGTCCAGGTGGTTCGTCGGCTCGTCGAGCACCATGATGTCGGGCTGCTCGTAGAGCACCCGCATCAAGTCGACACGGCGGCGCTGACCACCCGACAGCGAGCTCAGGTCCTCGAGGAGCAGCGATTCGTCGAGCCCGAGTCCCGCCGCCAACCGCGCGACCTCGGACTCGGCCTCGTAGCCACCGCGCTCACCGAACTGCGCCTCGAGCGAGGTGAAGCGCTCGATCGTCTCATCGGTCGGGTTGGCCGCGAGCTCGTGACGCGCGTGTTGCATGTCAGCGTCCAGCAGGTCGAGTCCCCGTGCGGACAAGACGTGGGAGAGCCCGATCGGCTCGACGCCGAGTCCGCCCGGGATGGGCTCCTGGGGCAGGTGGCTGAGTGCCCCTTGGTGGGTGACCGCTCCACCGATCCGCAGGTGCTCGGGGGTCTCGCCGCGCAACGCGGCGAGCAGCGTCGACTTGCCGACGCCGTTTCGTCCGACCACGCCCACCTTCTCGCCGTCACCGATGGTGAAGGAAACGGGTTCGACGATCCGGCGCGCGCCGATCTCGATGGAGAGGTCTCGAACAATAAGCAAGGTTTCGACCCTACCGGGACCGCGCGACGAGGCGATCGCTGAGCACCGCTGCGCCGGATCCCACCAGCGACGACTCCATCGAACGGGTGACGCGATGACGTCGCGCGTCCGATCTCACGGTAAGGAGGTGCGAATCCACTCCACCATTGTGCCCGACCCGCAGCGGTGTGCCACGATGACGTGGTGGCTGAACCGTTACTGATCGACCTCTGGAGCGACGTCGTCTGCCCGTTCTGCTACCTCGGGTCGCGCCAGTTGGACCTCGCCCTCGAACGCTTCGAGCACCGCGACGACGTCGTCGTCGTCCAGCACGCGTTCGAATTGGACCCCAACGCGACGCCGAGTACCGTCGGGCTCGACGAGCTGCTCGCGACCAAGTATTCGATGCCACTCGAGCGTTCACGCGAACTCCACGGCCGGCTCAGCCGCCAGGCCGCCTCGATGGGTCTCGACTGGGCCCTCGACCGAGCTCGCTCCACCAACACCTTCGACGCCCACCGACTCATCGCGCTCGCCACGACCCAGGGACTCGGCGCCGAGATGGCCCGACGGCTCCACGCCGCCTACTTCAGCGACGGTCTCCTGGTGAGCGACCCGGCGATCCTGGATCGACTCGCGACCGAGGTGGGCGTATCGGGGTCCTCATCACTCTGGTCGAGCGACGAGTTCGCCGAGACGGTACGCACCGACGAGCGGCTCGCCCACGAGATGGGCATCACCGGGGTTCCGGCCTTCGTCGTCGACCGGTCGTACCTCATCTCGGGCGCCCAGGGCGAG
>JAKBGV010000015.1:0-8404 GCA_021837305.1 Actinomycetes bacterium | reverse complement strand
TCATTGGTCGCGACGATCGCCTGGATCGATTCGTTGGGCTGCAGGTTGAGTAGGTTCACCACCGCCGTTCCCTTCGCGGTGCGCTCCTTCATCGGGATCTCGTGACCACGGAGACGGAACACCCGACCCCGGTTCGAGAACAGCAGCAGGTGAGCGAGCGTCGTCGTGTGCACGATCTGGTCGACGAAGTCCTCGTCTCGCAGTTTCGCGCCCTGCACGCCTCGGCCGCCCCGACCCTGCGTGCGGAACGCGTCGGCGGACACTGACTTCACGTAGCCGGCACGCGTCATCGTGATCACGATGTCCTCGTCATCGATGAGGTCCTCCACGCCGAGCTCACCCGGGTCGTTCACGATCTGGGTGAGCCGTTCGGTGGCGTACTTGTTCTTGATCACCATCATCTCGTCGGCGATGACGGCTCGCAGCTTCACATCGCTGGCGAGGATCGACTCGAGCTCGGCGATCGTCGCGAGTAGTCGCGCCATCTCGTCTTCGAGCTCCGTGCGACCAAGTCGCGTGAGTCGGCCGAGGGTCATATCCAAGATGTGGTTCGCCTGCTCCTCGGAGAACAGGAACGGCTCGGCCATCAACGCCACGCGCGCGGCCGGTCGGTCGTCGGACCCACGGATCGTCGCGATGACGAGGTCCAGCATGTCGATGGCGCGCAGCAATCCTTCGATGATGTGCGCACGGGCCTGGGCCTTGCGAAGTCGGAACTGGGTCCGTCGGGTCACCACCTCCACCTGGTGGGCGATGTAGTGCGTCAGTGCCTGGGCCACGTTGAGCGTACGAGGCACCCCGTCGACGAGGGCCAGCATGTTGACTGCGAACGTGGTCTGCAGCGTCGTGTTCTTGTAGAGCTTGTTGAGCACGACGTTCGCGTTGGCGTCGCGCTTCAGTCGGATCACGAGACGCGCCTGGCGGCCCGCCGAGTCGTTCTGCACCGCGGCCACGCCTTCGAGGTCGCCCGACTTTACGAGGTCATAGATCTTCTCTTCGACCGACTCCACCGAGACCTCGTAGGGGAACTCGGTGACGACGATACGGGTGTCGCCACGGTGCTCCTCCACCTCGGCGACGGCCCGTACCTTGATCGAACCGCGTCCCGTGCGATAGGCGTCGAGGATCCCCTGTCGTCCCAGGATCTGCGCGCCGGTCGGGAAGTCGGGTCCTTTCACGAACCGCATGAGGTCATCGGGTGTTGCGCTTGGGTTCGCGAGCAGGTACAGCGTCGCGTCGATGACCTCACCGAGGTTATGTGGTGGGATCTTGGTCGCCATCCCGACAGCGATTCCTTGGGAACCGTTCACGAGCAGGTTCGGGAAGCGACTGGGCAGCACCGTTGGCTGCTGGTTGGTGTTGTCGTAGTTGGGTTCGAAGTCGACGGTCTCCTCGTCGATTGAGTCGAGCAGTTCGAGAGCCAACGGCGCGAGTCGGCACTCTGTGTAGCGCATCGCGGCGGCGCCCTCGTCGGGTCCGGTCCCACCGAAGTTGCCGTGTCCGCTGATCAACGGGTGGCGCATCGAGAAGTCCTGGACCATGCGAACCAACGCGTCGTAGATCGCGCTGTCGCCGTGAGGGTGGTACGTGCCCATCACTTCGCCGACGACTTTCGCGCACTTCGTGTGGGGTCGGTCCGGTCGGAGTCCTTGGTCGAACATCGAGTACAGGATGCGCCGGTGGACGGGCTTCAGCCCATCGCGTGCGTCGGGCAGGGCCCGCGAGACGATGACCGACATCGAGTACTCGAGGAACGACCGCTCCATCTCAAGGTTGATCTCAATCGGCTCGACGTAGCCGACGACGACGTCGGCTCCCTCGTCTGGCGTGTTCGTCGAATCGCGCTTCTTGCGTGCCATGGTCCTCCGGTCCTAGATGTCTAGGAATCGAACGTCTTTTGCGTTGGTTTGGATGAAGTGCCGACGTTGAGGCACGTCATCGCCCATCAGGATCGAGCAGACCTCGTCGGCGAGTGCCGCCTGCTCCACGGTGATCTGGAGTAGGGCGCGCTTGGTCGGGTCCATCGTCGTCTCACGGAGCTCGTCGTAGTCCATCTCGCCGAGGCCCTTCAGGCGCTGGAACTCATTACGGTGGTCGGGGTGCTCCTCGAGGAAGCGCGCCTTGGCGAGGTCGTCGCGCAGGTACACCTTCTCCTTACCCACGAGCGTCGAGAACAGTGGTGGCTGGGCTACGTACACGTGACCGTTGTTGACCAGCTCGGTCATCTGCCGGAAGAAGAACGTGAGCAGGAGTGTCCGGATGTGGCTGCCGTCGACGTCGGCGTCGGCGAGCAGGATGATCTTGTCGTAGCGCACCTTGCTCACGTCGAAGTCGGCCTCGACGCCCGCACCGATCGCGGCGATGAGCGCTTGGATCTCGGTGTTCTTCAGGATTTTGTCCGAACGGGCCTTCTCGACGTTGAGAATCTTGCCGCGGATCGGCAGGATCGCCTGCGTCCTCGGGTCGCGGGCGTCCTTCGCCGATCCACCGGCTGAGTTACCTTCGACGATGAAGAGCTCGCACTCACGAGGATCGCGTGAGGAGCAGTCGACCAACTTGCCGGGCAAGCCTGCGCCGTCCAGCGCATTCTTACGACGCGTGAGGTCACGAGCGTGCTGGGCGGCCATGCGGGACCGAGAAGCCTGGATGGCCTTGGCGACGATCTGGCCGCCTTCACGAGGGTTCTCCTCGAGCCAGTCGGCGAGCTTCTCGTTGGTCGCGCGCTCGACGAGCGATCGGATGCTCACGTTCCCGAGCTTGCCTTTCGTCTGACCTTCGAACTGCGGATCGGCGAGACGGACTGAGACGATCGCGGTGAGGCCTTCGCGGATGTCCTCACCCTTGAGGTTCTCCTCCTTCTCCTTCAGGAGGTTCCGTTTGCGCGCGTAGCGGTTGATCACGTTGGTGATGGCCTTGCGGAATCCTTCTTCGTGCATCCCGCCTTCGATGGTGGCGATGCCGTTCGCGAAGGAGTGGATGCTCTCGTAGTAGCCGGTGTTCCACTGGAACGCGACCTCGACCTCTTGGCCCTCCTCAGACTGTTCGTAGTAGCCGACCTTACGGAACAACGACTCTTTGGAGTTGTTGAGGTGACGGACGTAGTCGACGATGCCACCGGAGTACTTGAACACCTCCTTGGCGGCCCGACCGGCGCGCTGGTCGGTGAATCGGATCTCGAGACCGCGATTCAAGAAGGCCATGATCTGGAGTCGTTCGGTGACTGTCTGGGCTCGGAACTCGACCTCGTCGAAGATCGTGGGGTCCGGAACGAAGGTGACCGTCGTGCCGGTACGACCGCCCGGGGCCGGACCCGTGACCCGAAGCCCACCTTGGGGCTTTCCCCCGTCGCGAAAATCCAGTTGGTGGTGGTTGCCATCACGGTCGATCTCGAGGGTCAACGAGGAGGAGAGCGCGTTCACTACCGAGACGCCGACGCCGTGGAGTCCCCCGGAGACCTTGTAACCACTGCCACCGAACTTGCCGCCCGCGTGCAACACCGTCAAGACGATCTCTGCGGCGGACTTGCCCGGGTACTGTGGATGCTCATCGGTGGGGATGCCGCGACCGTCGTCCACGACGCGGCAGCTCCCATCGGGCAGGAGGGTGACGTCGATCCTTGTGCAGTAACCCGCCATCGCCTCGTCGACCGCGTTGTCCACGACCTCCCAGATCAGGTGGTGCAGCCCCGCCGGGCCCGTCGAGCCGATGTACATGCCAGGGCGGACCCGCACTGGTTCCAGCCCCTCCAGGACAGTGATGTCACTCGCCCCGTAACTGGCTGAACCCTTGGATTTCCCGGTCACGAAACATTCCTCTCGGTCGTGAAAATTTGGCGCGCGCAGGCGCAGCCGACCACCACAGTTCGACCTGTTCATCCTACCCGACTGGGTGTGACGTTCAGCCGAGCCCGAGGGTCGAAACGCGCTTGATTTACGACGCGATGACGGGTCTGATCGAGCGCGGTGCGTCGTCGCCGAGGGATTCGAACGCGGTGAGGATTATCGGTCCGTCTTGGGTGATGCGCTGCGCAAACGCACCCGAGGGAACTTCGACTACGAGAACGCCGTCTTTGATGAACAGAGGGTGGCACCGCTCACGGAGCACCTCGTCGGTGGTGTTGTCCCAAATCGCTCGGACTTGGTCGATTAGACGGATATCGACTCGTTTGAGGCGACCCGCTACGACGTTCAAGACGTCCCCTAAGGTCGCTGGCTCTTCGTGCTTCTTCCTCATTGCCGTCCGCTCGTCAGGTCGATGATCGACGCCGGTTTCATCTTTGTTGGTAGTGGCATCGCGGTCGTGACCAGGGTCTGACCGACGGGTAGCAGTTGGAGCAGTCGGTCGCTTCGAATGGGGTCGAGTTCGCTGAACACGTCGTCTAACAAGAGCAGTGGGTCGACTCCCCGGCGCTGTTGGACGAGTTCGTGCCCCGCCAGGCGCAATGCGAGCGCGAGGGACCGCTGCTCTCCTTGTGACGCCTGTCGTCGGGCGTCTCGGTGGTTGAGGGTTACGAGGATGTCGTCTCGGTGTGGACCCCTCGTACTGTGACCCCTCGCGACATCGTCCTCGAACGATTGTCGTAGTGCATCGAGCAGGTCGCCGGTCCACGACCGGTCATAGCCCAAGGCTACGGGTTGTCCATCGTCAGCGAGCGCCCGGTAGTACTGGTTGACCAACGGTTCGAGGTTCCCGAGGAGCGATTCGCGTTCGCCGACGAGCTCGAGGCCGGTCTCGGCGAGATCGGTCGTCCAGACCTCGATCTCGTCACGTTCGCTCGTCGTCGCACGACGCCCCTGAATCCGTCGCAACACGGCGTTTCGCTGTGAGAGCACTCGTGTGAATCGCTCGAGTAATGGGCTGGTCGTCGGATCGACGTCGTTCATGAGGTGGTTAAGGAACTCCCGGCGTTGTTCGGGTCCGTTACGGATCACCTCGACTCCCTCGGGGGTGAAGACGGTGAGCGGCAGCGCTTCGGCGAGTTCGGCCCGTGATTGCGGGCGTTGACCGTTAATCAACATTCGCTTCTGTGTGGAGCGAACACCGCGAGTGAGGGTGAGGTCGACCTGGACTCGCCGATCGCGATGGAAGAGCACACCGTGGACCTCGGCTCCTGTTTCACCGGCGCGCACCATGTCAGCAGCGCTGTTGGTGCGAAACGAGCTCGCGGTCGCTAACGCGTAGACGGCTTCGAGCACCGTGCTCTTACCCGTGCCGTTGGGTGACAAGAACACCGTCACCGCCGTGAGATCGGGGTGGAATCGGTATTCGTGAAACAGACGGAAGTTGCGCAGCGTGAGTTCGTGGAGTCCCACGATGTTGGAGCCGACCTACTGGACGCGCACGGGCATCAAGAGATACCGGAATCGCTCATCGTCAACGCCGTGGACCATGGCGGGTCGAACCGAGTCCGACATCTCGAGCACCACCTCGTCGCCGGGCACAGCCTCGATCCCATCGATCAGGAAGTTCGGGTTGAACGCAATCGTGAGGTCCTCTCCCACGTAGTCCGCGTCGACATTGTCCTCCACATCCCCCGTGTCCTGACTCTGTGTACGGATCTCCACCATGCGGTCTTTCACCAGAAGTCGAACCGATGAGGTTGAGTCCTTCGCCAACAGCTTCGCGCGCTTGAGCGACGTGAGCAATGTGTCCTTGGCGACGCGAAGTTGGTTGGGGTAACTCGCGGGAATCAGTTGCAACACCGAGGGGTAGTTGCCCTCGATCAATCGGGAGGCGATGTTGGTGTGACCGACAACGAAGGAGATCTCCGCGTTCGTGAGCGTGACACCGATCTCAGCGTCGTCATTCAGGGATGACGCGGACCGCTGTAACTCCTGGAGCGCACGTGCGGGGACAAGAACGTCGTGGCTCGCACCGATGGTGGAAACACCCGGGACGTCGCGCACAGCCAATCGATAGGAGTCGGTCGCGATGAGTCGCAGCGCGTCGTTGTCGGTGGTGAACAACACACCTGTCAACAACGGCCGGGCGTCATCGGTCGCGGCGGCCCGTACCACCTGAGTGATGCCCTGGATCAGGTCGGTGGCTGGTATCGCGATGAGCGATCCGGTGATAGGAGGGAGCTTGGGGTAGTCCATCACTGCGAAACTGCGCAGGGAGAACTTCGCGCGGCCCAGTGAGACCTCGACGTTCTCCTCGCCGCCGTCGACGGTCACCGCTCCGGCTTCGAGTGATCGAACGGCGTCGACGATGAGTCGCGCTGGGACCACGACCGATCCGTCCTCGAGGCCGATCACGTCAACGGTCGTACGGACAGTGATATCGAGGTCGGTCCCGGTGACGACGAGCTGGTTACCCATCAAGGTCAACAACACACCAGAGGTGGCACCCACGAGCCTCGTCGCCACGACCCGACTCGCACTACTCAGCGCCTCGACCAGGATGTCGCGCTCGGATTTGAACTTCATCGGTTGCCTTTCTTTGACTACTGAGGTTACGTGGCTTGTTTAGTAGAAGGGGTGGTTGGTAGTAGTAGGGGTGTGGAAATGTGGATATCTTCTCAAAGTACCTGGTAATCCCGGTGAAACCGCTTGGGCGATTTCCAACAACACTGTTGGAAACAGTTTCAACCTGCGTACTTCAAGATTCAAGTGATGTTGATTTGTCATGAGTTGTCACCCACCAACCAACAACGATGCACCCATCTTGTTCACAAACCTATTCGAACCCCTCTCCCTGCAAGCGCCGTTTGAGGTGGTTGATCTCGGCGAGCAAGTCCCCGTTGAGTGGGAGTTGCTCTTTAATCTTCTCCACCCCACTGATCACTGTGGTGTGGTTCCGTCCATCGAAGATTCGCGCGATCATCGGATAGGAGTAGTTGTTCAAGAGCTCGCGGATGAGGTACATCGCGACGTGTCGGGCGTGGACCAACGGCCGGAGACGCTTGGAACCCCGGATGTCGGCCACCGACAGCCCGTAGTAGTCCGACACGGCGTCGAGGATCGTCTCGGGTTTGAGGGTGACTTGTTCGTGGCCGAGGTTCGTCAGGTGGCTCTTGGCCAAATCGAGGGTGATCGGTTCTTGGCGGAGATTGGCGAAGGCCCGCAACATCGTGACCGACCCCTCGAGCTCACGGATATTGTCACGAACCCGGTGCGCGACCCACTCCGCGACGTCCCGGGGAAGCTCGACCCCTTCACCCTCGGCCTTGGAATGCAGGATTGCGATGCGCGTCTCCAGGTCTGGTTGATCGATCTCTGTGACGAGCCCCTGGAGTAACCGACTCCGAAAGCGTTCTTGGATGCCGGCGAGGTCTCGAGGGGAGCGATCCGATGTCAGTACGATCTGCTTACCTTCACCGTGCAGCGCGTTGTAGGTGTGGAAGATCTCCTCGTGGAATGTTTCGCCGCGCGTCTCCATGAACTGGATGTCATCGATGAGCAGCACATCGTTCTCGCGATAGCGCTCGTGCAACGCGAGTTGTGTTCGCGTTTGAATCGCGCGGATGAAATCGTTGAGGAAGGTCTCGGTGGAGACGTAGAGGACTTTACGACCGGGGTAGTTTTCGTGGACGTAATTACCGATCGCGTGGAGCAGGTGCGTCTTGCCCAGTCCGGAGTTCCCGTAGATCATCAACGGGTTGTAGGCACGACCAGGTGTTTCGGCGACCGATTGCGCGGCCGCGAACGCCAAGCGATTGGAGGATCCCGGTACGAAGGAGTCGAAGGTCATTCGCGGATCGAGCCGAGCGGGGCGATCGACGCTCGGCGCGAACGACGCCGATGGTGACGCGACGGCTATCGACTCTGGTGCGGTGACCGTGACGACGTTGGTCACCGGTTGATCGCTGATCGTTAACGAAACACGGACGTCCTCACCCACAATCTGTCGAGCCTGTTCGATTATGAGGGGCAAGTAACGCTGTTGCACACGCTGGAGTTGGATTTGGTTGGGCGCTCCAATCACGAGCTCGTTGTCGTGGTAATCCACAAGACACAAGGTGTTCAGTCCGGCGGCCCAAACTGCTTCAGATGCATTGCCACGTAAGGACTCTCGTAGCGCTGACCAAACGTCATCTCCATTCGCCACTGTGTTCCTCCACAACCCAACATCGACATTATCCACAGGAGCAGTTCGCGAGTGTCGCTAATCCCCTCTGGGTGTTTCACGTTACACCGTTGGTGGTCGGTTGGGGGCTGGGCGCACCGGTGCGGTAAGATTGCCGGCGCTATCGCTCGCCACCCCCCAGGGGGGTGCCGCGAAGCGGATGTGACATCGTGAGAAGAGGATTCTGTGAAGCGGACGTATCAACCTAACAAGCGAAAGAGGGCCAAGACGCACGGTTTTCGGTCCCGGATGCGTACGCGCGCGGGTCGGGCAGTGCTGAAAGCTCGTCGGGACAAGGGCCGTCACGACCTGACGGTGTGATCGATGCCCGATCGGG
>JAKBGV010000080.1 GCA_021837305.1 Actinomycetes bacterium | reverse complement strand
AGCGGCGCTTCGACGGCCTTGGCGACCATGCGCGCACCGGTCGCCTCGTCACCCGACAGCTTGTCGGCGGCTTCGAGGATACGGCTCTGGCTGCGCAGCAGGGCGACGCCACCACCGGGCACCACACCCTCCTCGATCGCGGCCTTGGTCGTGGAAACGGCGTCCTCGATCCGGTGCTTCTTCTCCTTGAGCTCGACCTCGGTGGCGGCACCCACCTTGATCACCGCGACACCACCGGACAACTTCGCCAGGCGCTCCTGAAGCTTCTCGCGGTCGTAGTCCGAGTCGGTGTTCTCGATCTCGGCCTTGATCTGGTTGATGCGACCCTTGATATCGTCGTCGGAGCCTGCGCCCTCTACGATCGTCGTCTCGTCCTTGGTCACCACGACCTTGCGGGCGGTCCCGAGCAGCTCGAGCGTGGCGTTCTCCAACTTGAGGCCCACCTCTTCGGCGATCACGGTCGCACCGGTGAGGATCGCGATGTCCTGGAGCATCGCCTTGCGACGCTCACCGAACCCGGGTGCCTTCACGGCCACCGACTTGAAGGTGCCGCGGATCTTGTTCACGACGAGGGTCGCGAGGGCTTCACCCTCGACGTCCTCGGCGATGATCAACAGCGGGCGACCCGACTGCATGACCTTCTCAAGGACCGGCAGCACGTCCCGGACTGCCGTGATCTTGCCCGACACGAGCAGCAGGTAGGCGTTCTCGAGGACCGCCTCCATCCGCTCGGTGTCAGTCGAGAAGTACGGGGAGATGTAACCCTTGTCAAAGCGCATGCCCTCGACCAGGTCCATGTCCATGCCGAAGGACTGGCTCTCTTCGACGGTGATGACGCCGTCTTTGCCGACCCGGTCGATCGCGTCAGCGATCATCTGGCCGATCTCGGCGTCCGCCGCCGAGATCGAGGCGACCTGGGCGATCTGCTCCTTGGTGTCAGCGGGCTTGGCGAGGTCGTGCAGCGACGCGACGGCAGCCTCCACGGCGGCCTCGATCCCCTTCTTGAGTGACATGGGGTTCGCCCCGGCGGCGACGTTCTTCAGCCCTTCACGGACCATGGCCCACGCGAGCACGGTCGCCGTGGTGGTCCCGTCACCGGCCACGTCGTCGGTCTTCTTCGCGACTTCCTTGACCAACTCGGCGCCGATGCGCTCGAAGGGGTCCTCGAGTTCGATTTCCTTGGCGATCGAGACGCCGTCGTTGGTGATGGTGGGAGCTCCCCACTTCTTGTCCAGCACGACGTTGCGACCCTTTGGCCCGAGGGTCACCCGGACCGCATCGGCCAACTTGTTCATGCCACGCTCGAGAGCGCGTCGAGCCTCTTCATCGAAAGCGATCAGTTTCGCCACGGTGATTCCTCCTAGTGCGAGAGTGCATCCTTTTTGGTGCAAAGCGATATTAGCACTCTCAGCATAGGAGTGCTAACGGCTCAACCGCCCGCGACGGCCGGCACGAGTGAGACCGTCTGGCCGGCCTCGAGCACGGTATCGAGTCCTTGGAGGAATCGAACGTCCTCGTCGGCGACGAAGACGTTGACGAATCGACGCAGCGCCCCACGGTCGTCGAGGACGCGAAAGGCGATCCCGGGGTACGCCTCGTCAACGGCGACGATCGCGTCTCGGACCGTCGTCGCCTCGACGGGCACCTCGCCCGCGCCACCGACGAGGGAGCGCAGCTGGCTCGGGAGGCGGACGATGACGCTCACGATGCCGCCACCAACTGGTGGAAGCGCAACGCCGCCTCGGCGTCGGCGAGCGACGGGCTGATCGTCGAGCTCACGGTCGCGCTGTCCACGACCGCGTCGAGGGTCTTGAGCCCGTGACCCGAGATGATCGCCACGATTGACTTGTCTCGGTCGATCGAACCCCGCTCCACGAGCTGGCGCAGCGACGCGATGGTGACACCACCGGCGGTCTCAGCGAAGATCCCCTCGGTGCGGGCCAAGAGCCCGATGCACTCGAGGATCTCCTCGTCAGGCACGGACCCACAATCACCCCCGCGCGACCGCAGCTCGTCGAGCACGTAGGGGCCGTCAGCAGGATTCCCGATGGCGAGTGATCGCGCGATCGTGTTGGGGCGCTGCGGGGTGACGACGTCGACGCCGTCAGCGAAGGCCGTAGCGATCGGCGAGCAACCCGTGGCCTGGGCACCGAAGAGGGTCGGCGCCCCGCCGTCTACGAGGCCCAACTCGATGAACTCGCGGAACCCCTTGGCCACCTTGGTCAACTGGCTTCCGGAGGCGACGGGCACGACGACCTGATCGGGCGTACGCCAGCCCAACTGCTCGGCGATCTCGAAGGCGAGTGTCTTGGACCCCTCGGCGTAGTACGGGCGGAGATTGATGTTGGCGAAGGCCCAGTCATCGTGTTCGGCCACCAACTCGATGCAGAGCCGGTTCACATCGTCGTAGTTCCCCTCGACGCCGAGTACCGTACCGCCGAAAATCGCCGCCATCGCGATCTTGGACTTCTCGAGGTCGCTCGGGATGATGGTCACGCTCGGCCAGCCGATCGCGGCCGCGTGAGCCGCCACCGAGGTGGCGAGATTGCCCGTCGACGCACACGCGGCGGTCGTGAAACCAAGCCGGCGAGCGCTCGACAGGGCGACCGAGACCACTCGGTCCTTGAACGATCCGGTCGGGTTGCGCGTGTCGTCCTTTAGCCAGAGCTCGCGCACACCCAGCACCTCGGCGAGGCGCGTGGCCCGCCGCAGCGGTGTCCAGCCCGCGCCCAGATCCACGGGTTCGACCCCGGGGTCCGGCAGCAGAGCCCCGTATCGCCAGATCGAGTTGGGACCCGCTTCAATCGACTCGCGCGTCACGACGCCCCGTGCCGCCTCGAGGTCGTATTCGACCTCGAGCGGGCCGAAGCAGAAGTCGCACGAATAGCGCGCGTCCGCCGGATAGGTTGTGCCGCACTCTCGACACTTGAGGCCAGTTGAGAAACTCATAACTCCCTTTTCATCGTTCGGGCTTTGGCACCTGGCTCGAACACAAAGAAAGGCTCGAACTGGTTGTCGCGACTTCAAAGGGCCCGTCCCTCAGTCGCTCTTGATGACGTACCCATTGTGTCGGGGCGCAGGTGCGCTGTCAAGTGCGGCCCACCACGACTCGCCCTAGTCTCAATAACGATGCTCGACGTGCCGTTGACCCTGCAGCGGGAGGATTTCGACGCGGATCAGGTCCGCCGATTGATGGCCACGACTTCCATCGCCGTCATCATCCCTGCTCGGAACGAGGCAACGACCATCGGTGCCGTGCTCGAGGCCGTTCTCACCCACCGCGACGTCATCGACGACCTGGTCGTGGTGAACGACCGCTCGAGCGACGACACCGCGACGGTGGCACTCCATCACGGTGCTCGGGTCGTCACCGTCGACGGACCAGGGGGCAAGGGGCTCGCCATGGCTGCCGGCCTCGCCGCAACCGCCACCGAGACGGTGGTCTTCCTCGACGCCGACGTGCTCAACACCGCTGCGGACTTCGTGCCACGCCTCATCCAGCCCATTCTCGAACGACCCGAGGTCAATCTCGTCAAGGGGTACTACGAACGTCCGCTGCACAACATGCCCACGGGCGGCGGCCGCGTCAACGAGTTGACCGCACGTCCAATCCTCTCCCTGCTCTTTCCGGGCCTCGGCGAGATTCGTCAACCATTGGCGGGCGAGACGGCGGCTCGCCGAGAAGTCTTCGACGCCGTCACCCTCGAACCGGAGTACGACGTCGAGATTGCGCTCCTCATCGACGTCGCCAGGAAGTTCGGCGTGAGCAGCCTCGCACAGGTCGACCTGGGCGTTCGGCGCCACCGAAATAGACCGCTCGAGGAGTTACGCCCTATGGCGATGGACATCCTTCGCGCCGCACTCACCCGCTACGGCGTTGATCCGCCGCAACCCGATTAGCCCGCGGCGGCGTCAGGTCCGAGAATGACAATCACGTCGTCGCTTGCGGCGCCGGCGACCGGGTTTCCACCATTGAGCGGCCGGACCGCGGACGCGGAGAATTTGAGTTCCGCCGCAATCGTGCGCGCCGCCGACGCAAAGCCCGGGTTGTAGTAGATGACGGTCGAGGTCACGCGGGGACCATTTGCTTGGGGCAACGTGTCCCACCCGTAAGTGAGCAGCTGTTGGGTGAAGTTTCGAGCAAGGCCTGTCACCGTGGTGCCATTGGCGACTTGGACGCGGACCTGGGACTTGACGACCACGGTGGTCGTCGTAGAACCATGGGGTTTACCTGGCGTTGGGACCGTAGTGGTCGGAGCGCCGGCAACGGGGCTCCCGGGCTTCGTTGAGCGGAGCATCAAGAACGCGCCCGCCATGAACGCGACGAGAATGATAAGCACCACGCCAATCGACGGTTGGTAATGGGAACCGGGCGCCGTCGGTTCAGGTGGTGTCGTGCTCACGTCGACAGCCTAGAGCCAACGACCAGCACTCACTAGTCTGGTGTCCACCTTGCCGGTGTGGCGCAGTGGTAGCGCAGGCGATTTGTAATCGTCAGGTCGTGGGTTCGAATCCCTCCACCGGCTCTCTGGACTGGAGACAGCTGCCGATGACCCGATAATCGGATCACACAGCTAATTCGTGGCTCCGCACGCACCAACTGCGTCGACCAAGGCCGCGACGATGCTCATCCCCGCTCAATGGTTAGGACGGGCTCCGTCCGCTCGGCCATGGTCGGCGCGTTCTGCTCATCGGACGACGACCGACACTCGATTGGACGTACCTGCAGCCAGTCCTTCGTTCACCACGACCACACGAACGCCGCCGTGGTGAACGTGGGCCAACGCCCGGCGAATGGCCAACGCGACCGAGTTCACACGAGCGCGCCCCTGGTACAAACCCGCCTGTCCCGTCGCTGCGGATGACGGATAGCCATAGAGGGTGACCACATGACGCTTTTGACGAATGATGAGTGACACCAGACGATTCACCTGTGAGACGAGTGAGCCGGTAACCCCGACACTCGAGGACGTGAACGGTCCGATGGGGCTGACCAATCGGGCAGGAGCGTGTCCACTCCATTGCGCGTACAGGTTCAGTGACGCGCTCAGCGTCACCGGTACCCCACCAGCGAAGGGCGAACCCTTCCCGTTTGCGCGCGTGTTCCACCCCGTAAATACGTAGCCTGGTCGTGCGAGTGCAGGCGGTGTAGGCAAGGTCTCGATTGCCCCGTCATAGGCCGAGATCGCGTTGATCGACCCACGCGCACCATTCAACACGAACGTAACAACTGCTGCTGGGAGTTGGCGCCACTGCGCGTATAGCGTCATGGGGCCAACCAGGATAATCGTCGAGCTGGGATCGAACGCAGTTCCTGAACCGTCGGCGACCGTGTTCCACCCCGAGAACACGTATCCTGGCCGACTTATCGATGCCGGTGACGGTAGTGAGAGTGACGCACCACTCAAGGCGGAAACTGAACCAACGGAACCCGTCCCGCCGTTGGCGCTGAACGTCACG
>JAKBGV010000014.1 GCA_021837305.1 Actinomycetes bacterium | reverse complement strand
AGCTACGCCTTGACTTGGGGTGAGCGACGGGGGTCGAACCCGCGACCTCCAGGACCACAACCTGGCGCTCTAACCAACTGAGCTACGCCCACCAAGCCTCACCAGTATGGCACAGGGCCCGACTTGCTCCGGTGGCGTGGGTACGGGTGGTCCGTTCAGTACGCTTCGGGTACGCCCCTGTAGCTCAACTGGATAGAGCAGACGGTTTCTACCCGTCAGGTTGCGGGTTCGACTCCTGCCGGGGGCACGGTAGCTGGCACGCCTGATGGATCACGAGACTGGGTCGGGAAGGCGGGATTCGAACCCGCGGCCTCCTGGTCCCAAACCAGGCGCGCTAACCAAGCTGCGCTACTTCCCGTCGCACCATCGTGACACATCTCACGCCACACGGCGCCAATCGGGGTCAGTGAGACACCAAGTCAGGCGAGGTCGGGCCTTTTGCGATCAACTTCGTACCTGCCTCGGACGACGATGACGGGCCGATCGTGACCAGGGTCGGTGCGACTCGGTCGGTTGATGCCGCATAACCCCCCGTTTATCGCGAGGAGACTGTCTATGGTGGTCGTGGGAAAGCGAGGTCACCATGGCGTACGAGTGGATTATCGATGCCCTCGACCAGACGTGGCGCTCCATCGACGATGTCGTCCGCCCGCAACCCCCGTCGGCGTACGACTCGATGACGGCCTGCCCGGGTTGGAGCGTGCGCGACGTGCTCAGTCATTTGCTCGGCTTCGAGCTGGTGCTCAATGGCGAGGCACCACCCGAGCACGATGACAACTACCCCGAGTACGTGAAGAACGAGATCGGTCGCTTCAACGAGGCATTCGTCGCGGCGTACCGTGACCAGCCCGGCATCGAGGTCCTGGACCGATTCATGGCCGTCGCGACCCGCTCGATCGCCCGACTCCGAGCACTCGATGATGAAGACTGGGAACGAATCGGTTGGAGCCCCGAGGGCGAACGGCCCTACTATCGATTTCAAGAGACCCGAGTCCTGGACAGCTGGATCCATCTCCAGGACATCCGAGACGCGCTCCTCGAGCCCGCCGACGACCATGGTCCGGGCGAGGAGATCGTGGTCAATCGTTTCGAAGCGGCGATTCCCTTCGTGGTGGGCAAGCGGATGCAGGCACCTGACGGCTTCACGATGCAACTGAACCTGAGCGGGCGGGCTGGTCGAACGGTGATGGTGGCGATGGCTGAGGGGCGTTGTCAACCAGTGGCCGAACTGGCGACGCCCCCCACCACCGAGATCAGCACGCCGGTCGCCCTGTTTTGGCGCCTCGCAGCCGGCCGGATCAGCGCTGATGCGTTCCTTCGCGCCTCGGCCACCGACGTACGGGGTGATCGAGGCGCCGCCCAACGGTTCGCCGACGCCATGCGCGTGATGATTTAACCAACGCCTGGCAAACGGTAGGCTGGCATCTCCTATGCGCGCAACCGTTTCCAACCTCGAAAATAACCACGTGAAGCTGGTCGTCGAGCTCGACGACGCCGAGATGTCCGACGCAATCGATAAGGCGGCTCGAACGCTCTCGACACAGGTCTCGGTCAAGGGTTTCCGCAAGGGCAAGGTGCCAAAGAACGTCTTGATCGCCCACATCGGTGGCGCCGACGTCTTGCGTAGCGAAGCCATTCGCGAGTCGATGCCGGACTTCTACGCGCGGGCGATCGCCGACACCGCGGTTGACCCGATCGCCGAACCCGAAATCACGGTCACCGGTGGCGAGGTCGAAGGACCACTCGTGTTCGAGGCTGATGTCGAAGTGCGCCCGGAGATCACCATTAGCGGTCATCGAGCACTTCGAGTGACGCTGCCGTCGCCGCAGGTGACCGACATGGAGGTTGAGGCGCAGATCGACCGATTCCGCGAGACCGACGCGACATTGAACGACGTTGATCGTCCCATCGTGACCGGAGACCTGGTCACCATGGACGTGACGGCGACCCAAGTCGCGGGTGAATCCGAGCCCCTCGAGATGAGCGACTACATGTACACCGTGGGCTCGGGGGCGATCACCGAGGGTGTCGACGAACTCATTCTTGGACTGCGCGCCGGCGAGAACCTGACCGTCAACGGCAGCGTTCAGGGTGGCGGGGTCGTGACCTACGCCATGAAGCTGAAGCAGGTGAAGGAGCGGGTGCTGCCCGAGTTGACCGACGAATGGGTGGCCGAGAACACCGAGTGGCAGACCGTGGCCGAAATGCGCGATCAGCTCGTAGACCAGATGCGCCGGCGCAAGGTGATGGAAGCCCAGTTCGCCCAACGTGACGCTGTTCTGGTGGCCCTGGGTGAACTCGTTGCCGAAGACGCCGCTCCCGAAGCTCTGGTGGCGAGCGAGACCAACGAGCGTCTCCACGACCTCGGCCACCGGCTCGCCGAACAGAAGTTGAGTCTCGAAACGTTCTTGCAGGTGACCAACCAGACGCCCGACGCATTGCTCGAGTCCTTGCGCGCCGACGCGGCGCGGGCGGTACGGATCGACCTCGCCCTGCGGGCACTCGTGCGTGCCGAGGGCCTCGATCCGAGCGATGAAGAGATCGACGAGGAGCTGGTGAAGACGGCTGAGGCCATGTCGGTGGAGCCTGATGTACTGCGCGCCAACCTCCGCGATACCGGTCGAACGGTCGCCTTCACCGCCGAGGTCGCCAAGATGAAGGCGTCTCGCTGGCTCACGGAGAACGTCACCTACGTCGATCCCGAGGGTCTGGTCATCGACCCGGCCCTCTTGAGTGTCGATCAATCGCTCGATATGGACGTTTAAGGTATAGCCGTGAACGAACACTTTCGAGCTCAGAACTACTTGGTACCCACGGTCGTCGAGTCGTCGAATCGTGGCGAACGAGCGTACGACCTCTACAGTCGCCTTCTGCGCGAGCGGATCATCTTCCTCGGGACCCCAATCGACGACACCGTGGCCAACTTGATTTGCGCTCAGATGTTGTTCCTCGAGTCCGAGGACCCCGAGAAGGACATCAATCTCTACATCAACTCGCCCGGTGGCGACATCACCGGGCTCTTGGCGATCTACGACACGATGAAGTACATCAAGCCCGACGTGTCGACCTTCTGTTTCGGCCAGGCGGCATCCGCGGCAGCCGTTCTACTCGGCGCCGGCGCAAAAGGTAAGCGCTACGCCCTGCCTCACGCCCGAGTCCTGCTGCACCAACCATGGGGCGGCGTCGGCGGTCAGGCTTCGGACATCGAGATCCAAGCTCGTGAGATCCTTCGAATGAAGGACATGCTGAACTTCATGTTGGCTAACGACACTGGCCAGTCGGTGGAGCGCATAACCAAGGACACGGACCGTGACTTCATCATCGGCGCGGACGAAGCCGTGGAATATGGTCTTATCGACGAGGTAATCAGTCCTCGTTCGTAGGTACCGAGTTTTAGCGACCGCGCATCCTAGGATGGATGGGTCGGGTCGTGTCGGAGGGTGCTTGTGGCAAAGTTTGGCGAAGGCAGCGACCTTATTAAGTGCAGTTTCTGCGCGAAGGGTCAAAAGCAAGTCAAGAAGTTGATCGCTGGTCCGAGCGTCTACATCTGCGACGAATGCATCGACCTCTGCAACGACATCATCGCCGACGAGTTCGGCGATCGACCCGAGTTCGTCCTCGACGAGTTGCCCACGCCGCGCGAGATCTCGTCCTTCCTCGACGAATTCGTCATCGGCCAAGTTGAGGCGAAGAAGATCCTGTCGGTGGCGGTATACAACCACTACAAGCGGATCCAGACGGGCCCGCTTCACGACGACGACGTCGAGGTCGCCAAGTCGAACGTGCTCCTGCTCGGACCAACCGGTTGTGGCAAGACGTTCCTCGCGCAAACATTGGCTCGAATGCTGAACGTCCCCTTCGCCATCGCTGACGCGACCGCACTCACCGAAGCCGGTTACGTGGGCGAGGACGTCGAGAACATTCTCTTGAAACTGCTGTCGGCCGCTGACTTCGACGTGAAGCGCGCCGAACGCGGGATCATCTACATCGACGAGATCGACAAGATCGCCCGCAAGTCGGAGAACCCGTCGATCACGCGCGACGTCTCGGGCGAGGGTGTCCAACAGGCACTCTTGAAGATCCTCGAGGGGACGGTCGCGAGCGTGCCGCCCCAGGGCGGTCGCAAACACCCGCACCAAGAGTTCATCACGATTGACACGTCCAACATCCTGTTCATCTGCGGTGGTGCGTTCTCTGGCCTCGAGTCGATCATCGAGCGGCGGCTGGGCAAGAAGTCAATCGGGTTCAATTCACCGATCGAGGCGAAGCGGTCCGGTGATATCGAGCTCTTCCGCTACGCCCTGCCCGAGGACCTGATGAAGTTCGGACTCATTCCCGAATTCATCGGTCGTCTCCCCATCGTGGGTGCGGTTCAGCAACTCGACCGCACGATGCTGATCGACGTCCTGACCGAGCCCAAGAACTCACTGGTCAAGCAGTTCCGTCAGGTCCTCGCCATGGATGGCGTTGAGCTGGTGATCGAGACCGACGCGCTCGCCGCAATCGCCGACCTCGCCCTGGAACGCGGAACGGGGGCCCGTGGCCTGCGTTCGATCCTTGAGAGCGTGCTGCTTGAGACCATGTACGACGTGCCTGGTCGCACGGACGTCGTGCGTTGCGTGGTGACCGCGGAATCGGTGCGCGAGCACGTACCACCACTCTACGAACTACGGAAGGCGACGCGTTCTCGTCGCGCGAGTTAGACCGTGCGATTTGAAACCTACGCCCAGGCGTTGGGCTGGCTCGAGTCCCACGTCGACTTCGAACGGGTGTCGCCGAACCGGCAGTCGCCGCCCACGCTGCAGCCCATCGTCGAGACGCTGGCGCTGTTGGCCGATCCTCACCACGACTACCCGTCGATCCACATCACCGGCACCAACGGCAAGGGCTCGACGACGACGATGACGAGCGAATTGCTCCGAGCGACGGGACTGCGCGTCGGTACCTTCACCAGCCCTGACCTCCACGCGGTGAACGAGCGAATCGCGGTCAACGGTGAGGCCATTGACGACGACGTGTTCAGCGACCTCTTCGGGCGACTCGCCGACGTCGAGTCGGTCTCGGGGATTGCGCTGACGCGCTTCGAACTGCTCACGGTGGCCGCCCTGTTGCACTTCTCTGACGAGGGCGTGGACGTCGCCGTGATCGAGGTCGGCCTAGGCGGGACGTGGGATTCTACGAACGTCATCGACGGCGACGTCACCGTGCTCACGAACGTCGACCTCGACCACACGGCGGTGCTCGGTCCGACCATCGGCGACATCGCGAGGGATAAGGTCGGCATCTTCCGCCCCGAAGCCGTGGCCATCGTCGCGACGACCAACGCGATCGTGGTGGAGATCGCCCAGCGGCGCGTCGACGAGCTCGGCGCGACGCCGTGGTTCCTCGGTGACGGCTTCGAGCTCGAACGGAATGATCTGGCACTCGGGGGACGCCTGATTTCGCTGCGCACGCCGTTCGCGCACTACGACGAGATCGTGGTGTCACTTCACGGTATTCATCAGGGAAGTAACGCCACGACGGCGATCGTCGCGGCCGAGGCGTTCCTCGGGCGGGCGCTCGGTGACGAGGTCGTGCGTGCGACGTTGTCGTCCGTGCGCATGCCCGGACGAATGGAAGTGATCGCCCATCGACCGATGGTGGTGATCGATGGTGCGCACAATCCCGCGGGAATCGCCGCGCTGGTCGCTACCATCGATGGCGCCTTCCATGTCGACGGTGAACGTCGTTGCGTGCTCGGCATGTTGACCGGTCGCAATATCGACGACATGGTCGCCCCATTGGTGGCGGCGGGATTCACCGAGTTCCATTGCTGTGCACCGCAGTCGCTGCGCGCGGTCGACGCGGCCACGGTGGCGGCGGCGGTTCGCCGACACGGAGGCGTCGCGTTAGAGCACGGGTCAAGCGTTTCGGCGCTGGCGCACGCCCGTGAACGTTCGACCGATGAGGACTTGATCGTGGTGACGGGCAGCCTGTACGTCATTGCCGAGGTTCGCGGCGAGGTGCTCCACCTGCCCTCTCGGCATCTCCGTTAAGACTGTTAGATTTGAACGCTGTGAATCAAACGCTGGTGATCATCAAGCCCGACGGGGTCGAACGGGGGCTCGTGGGCGAAATCCTCGGGCGACTCGAGCGAAAAGGTCTGCGGTTCGTCGCCGTTGAGTTGCGCACCCTGGATGATGACACCGCGGCGCAGCACTACGCCGAACACGTGGGACGCGATTACTACGAGAATCTGGTGCGGTTCATCACGAGCGGGCCGGTGCTGGTGGTGGTGGTGGAGGGGCCACCGGACACGTGGCAGGTGGTTCGCACGATGATGGGTACGACGAATCCCCTCGAATCGGCGCCGGGGACCATACGTGGTGACCTGGCCACGGTCATGGCGCACAACCTGATCCACGGCTCGGACTCGGCCGAATCCGCCCGGCGTGAGATCGCTATTTTCTTCCCTCAACTGGTTTCCTAGAGACGGTTGGTCGGAGACCGCGTTCTTGCCCTAGCCTTACTGCGTGAGGAAGCGTCGGCGGCCTCGATAAAGGGTTTCTATGGTTGACAGTCGTTTTTCGCTCCTGGGCCGTGATATGGCGGTGGACCTGGGTACCGCCAACACCCTGGTCTACGTGCGCGGTCGCGGGATCATTCTGAACGAGCCGTCCGTGGTCGCGATCGACGTGAAGGACGGCAAACCGCTGGCCGTTGGCGCCGAAGCCAAGCGGATGATCGGTCGAACGCCAAGCAACATCCAGGCGATCCGGCCGTTGAAAGACGGCGTCATCGCTGACTTCGAGATCTGCGAGAAGATGCTCCGGTACTTCATCCACCGGGTGCACCAACGCCGCTTCGCGAAGCCGCGCATGGTGATCTGCGTGCCATCGGGCATCACCGGGGTGGAGCAGCGCGCAGTCATCGAGGCCGCGGAGTTCGCGGGAGCTCGCAAGGCGTACATCATCGAAGAGCCGATGGCCGCGGCAATCGGCGCGGGTCTGCCGATCCACGAGCCGAGCGGCAACATGGTGGTCGACATCGGCGGTGGTACGACCGAGGTGGCGGTCATCTCACTCGGCGGTATCGTCACGAGCCAGTCGATCCGTGTCGGCGGTGACGAGCTTGACGAGGCCTTGGTCGCATTTGTGAAGAAGGAGTTCCAGCTCGCGCTCGGTGAGCGCACCGCTGAGGAGATCAAGATTCAGTTGGGGTCGGCGTATCCGCTCGAGAAGGAGCTGCGCGCGGAGATCCGCGGTCGTGACCTCGTCACCGGTCTACCGAAGACCGTCGTCATCTCGACCGAGCAGATCCGCCAAGCCATCGAGGAACCGGTCCAGGCCATCGTGGACGCCGTGAAGGTGACACTTGACCGCACGCCACCGGAACTCGCGTCTGACCTGATGGAGCAGGGCATCGTACTGACCGGCGGCGGGGCCCTCTTGAACGGGATCGCCCAACGTCTCGAAGTCGAGACCAATATGCCGATCATCGTGGCCAATGACCCGTTGAACTGCGTGGCCCTCGGCAGTGGGATGTGCCTCGAAGAGCTCGAGACGTTCTCTCGCATGTTGAAGTCCAGCCCGTCGCGTTAACGCGTGGTCACCGAACGGTCAAGGAGACGGGCGTGGACCCTCGGGGTGAGCACGCTGATCGTGGTCACACTGTTGTACATGACCGTCGGGGTCATCTCGGGACTACGCAGCGTGGCGAACCTCGTGATCACGCCGTTCAGTTGGACGATTGACGTCATCGCTCGACCGATCGGTCACGTGTTCGCCGGCGCGATCAACTACAGCGACGTGGTCGCACAGAACGAACGTCTGCGCTATGAGCTCGGTCGAGCACAACTGCGCGCCGACGAGACCTGGGCGCTGCAACGCCAGCTGGAACAGCTCACGGTCCAGCTCCACGTCCCGTTCATCGGTTCGCTGCCGACGGTGGCGGCCCAGGTGGTCAGCATCTCGCCGACGAACTTCGCGGCGACCTTCGACATCTCCAAGGGTCGCGACAGTGGGATCCTCGCGGGCATGCCCGTTGTCGCCAACGGTGGTCTGGTCGGATCAGTGATCTCGACGACGCCTCGCGGGGCCACGGTTCGATTGATTACCGACGTCGCGTCATCAGTCGGTGTCACCTTCGGCAACGGACACCAGTCGATCGTGATCAGTGGGGGAGGCGTGAACAACGGGCTCTCGGCGACCGCGGTCGATCTCAAGACGGCGCTCTCGAAGGGAACTATCTTGACCACTGACGGTCTGAGCGGCGGCCTCTATCCGCCGGGACTTCCCGTCGCGCGCGTGTCCACGGTCAAGTTCACCCCCGGAGCGACCACGTACAACGTGACGGTCACTCCCACCGCGGATCTTCGACACCTCTTCTACGTCGACGTTGTGCAGTGGGAGCCCACTTCGTGAAGCGCGCGCTCCTACCGGTCGCCCTCGTCACGTTGACCGTCGTTGGTCTGCAGCTCGCGGTCTTCTCGGCGCTGCGTTTCGACGGCGTCGTGGTCATGCTGGTGTGGCTGTGGCCGTTCACGATTGGTCTGACGGGTGCGACCAGTCTGGCGATCTGGGGTGCGGTGATGTCGGGACTCTTTTTTGACACCCACAGCGCGGCGCCGTTCGGCCTCACCATCGTCGTCGCGGTCACCCTGGCGTACATCGCTTCGAGGCTCGGGCGTGAGGGCGTGGGTGACCTCGACTCCGCGGCGTGGTGGGTGACGCCGGTGCTCGCCGGCGTGGCCGGCCTACTCGCGCCGGCGTACTACGTGGCCCTCGGCTACGGCGAGCTCAACTTCGGACTGTGGCGAGGCAGCCTGCTCGCGAGCATGGAGGTGAACGCAATTGCGTTCTTCCTCCTCGCGCGGCCGAGCACCCGCCTGGCGCGGGCGATCGCTCGCATCGACGGACGGTCACGCTGATGAAGCGATCGTGGCGTGAACGGCCGACCGGCTCGCTGTTCTCGAGGCTGTGGCGCCCGTGGGAGTCGCTCAACCCGTTCCATCGGCGGGGCCGGTCGATCAACGTTCGCCGATCGGTGGGAATCCGTGACCTGGTGGCCTCACCCGACGAGATCGAGGTACGTCCGGAGCGGCGCTGGCGGATCATCGGTGGCTTCTTCGCGTTGCTACTGGTGCTGCTCGTCTACCGGCTCTTCACCTTGCAGATCCTGGACTACCGGATCGCGGTCGCGACGGTCGACTCAAATTCGTTGCGGGTGAGCAGCATTCCCGCGGCGCGCGGACTCATCCTGGACCGGTACGGGCGTCCCTTGGTGACCAACACGACGACGACCGAGGTACAGCTCTCGCGAGCCGAGGCGGCGCTAGACCCATCGGTGAAGGGTGCGCTGTCCGCACTGACCGGAGTCAGCCTCACGTCGATCAACGCGGCACTCAACAACGCACAGTACGACCCGTATCAACCCGCGCCGATCATGCTGAACGCACCGGCGACCGTCGTGGAATTCATCAAGCTTCATCCGAGCGAGTTCCCCGGCGTGACCATCTTGAACGTGTCGACGCGGTCATATCCCAACGGGGGAAATGTCGGGTCACAGGTCCTCGGTTACGTGGGACCGATCACCGGTAGGGAAATTGCTGCCCACCCCAATCAGGGATATCAGACAAATTCCCAGATCGGAAAATCCGGGATCGAGGCCTTCTACGAGCAGTATCTGCGTGGCCACGACGGAACCCAGACCCTCGAGGTGAACGCCTTCGGGAACATCTTGGCGACGGCCAAGACGACACCGCCGACCAATGGTGATTCCGTGGTGCTTAACATCGACGAGGGTCTCCAGCGGGCTCTGGACGGGTACCTCGCCCAGCAGATCCTGGTCGACCGCAAGACCTTCGACCCCGTGTCGCACCACTATCCCCAGGCTGTCAACGGTGCCGCGGTGGTGCTCGACCCCAATACGGGGGCGGTGCTCGCGATGTCGAGCTACCCGTCCTATAACCTCAACTCCTTCGTGAACGGCCTCTCCCAGTCGACTTTCAACAGTCTCATGAAGGTCGGCGCGTTCAACAACTACGCGATCCAGGGCCTTTACACGCCCGGTAGCACGTTCAAGCTCGTCACGGCGACCGCCCAGATGCAGACGGGGATCTTTTCACCGAACACCCTGGTGAACGACACGGGGATCTACGTGGTCCCGGGCTGTCTGCAGGGCGGTCACGGTTGCGTCTTCCACGACGCCGAGACCTTCGGGAATGGCCTCGTGAACCTGCCGCTCGCCCTCACGGTTTCCTCGGACTACTACTTCTACAACCTCGGCTACCTCTTCTGGCTCCACCAGCGCAAGTACGGCCAGACGGCAATTCAGAACGTCGCCCACCAGTACGGGCTCGACCAGTACACGAATATCGACCTGCCCAATGAGGTGCCCGGACGGGTGGACTCCCCGGCCGTGCGTAAGGAGTTGCACGCCCTGGCGCCGAAGGCCTTCCCCAACGTGGCCTGGTACACGGGTGACAACATCGAGATGGCGTTCGGGCAGGGTGCCACGGCACTCACGCCGATCGCACTGGCTGACGCTTACGCGACGTTCGCCAACGGGGGAACACGGTACGCGCCAGAGGTGGCGGCCGGAATCCTCAGCCCCTCGGGCAAGGTGATCCGACGGTACGCGCCGAGGGTGCTGGGCCACGTCCACCTGACCCCGGCCATCCGTGCGCCGATCCTCCAGGGTCTGTACGGCGTCATCAACAATCCACGTGGAACGGGCTACTACCCCTTCCACCAGAACGCCACGTTCTCGCTCAGTGCCTTCCCGCTCGCCGGTAAGACGGGAACTGCGTCGAACGCGCCGGGTATGGAACCGAACTCGCTGTTCGTCGGCTTCGGACCGGTGAACCGACCCAAGTACGTGGTGGTCTGCGTGATCGGCGAGGGCGGCTACGGTGCCAACGCCGCAGCCCCCGTGGTCGCCAAGGCCTTCAACTACCTGGTCGCCCACCCCATTCGGCCCGTGTCCATGACGCCGAAGTTGACCCTGCCGGCCTCGACGACGACCACGACCACGATTCACGCGGGTACGACCACGACCACGCTCAAGCCGACGACGGGAGCACAGGGATAGTCGGAATTTGCGCTGAACGGTGTAACGTGGACGCGTGGGGCGTCGCTGTACAAGTTGTACGGCGCGCGTGAGAACGCAACACTCGCGACGGTGTACCCCTCGCGAGTAGGTATCGAGGACATCGTGGATCAACCCAGCGCATCGGCACTGCTGAGACTACGGACTCTCGTCTTCGGGGCGATTGGAATCGCCACGTACGCTTTCGCCCCCGATTCCGCCACGGCCTCGCCATGGACGGATCGTCGAACCGACCACTATTCCTGTGGTCAGGAAAAACAGAACGCAAGGAGTGTCCGTCGTGAGCGACGAGAACAAGAGCCCCGTCCCAGTAACTGGTCCCCGCATCGGCGACACCAGGCCCGCACCGCAGATTGGCGATACGAGGCCTAGCCCGTCGAGCGGCACTAACGGCTCGGCCCCATCGGGTCAGGTCGGAGCGGCCAACGGCGCGCGCCGACGCCGCGGCGGTCGCGGGCGTGGCCAAGGTGGACAAGGGGGTCAGAGCGCTCGACCCGCCGTGAGCGGGCGACCCGTCGAGGCGCCCGTGGAGGCGTCGGCCCCTGATGTCGGTGACGGGGCGGGTCAGCGCACCCGTGGTCGGCGTCGCCGGGGTGGCGAGCGCAAGACACGGGCCCAGGGCCGGTACCTGATGTGTGTGCACACCACCAAAGAGGCGACCCACATCGCGACCCTCGAGGGACGCTCCATGGTGGAGTACACCGTCGCGAAGGCGGCCGACGAGACGCTCCAGATCGACGGCAATATCTACGTCGGACGGATCCAGAACGTGTTGCCGGGCATGGAACTGGCGTTCGTCGACATCGGCATCCCCAAGAACGCCGTGCTCTACCGCGGTGACGTGACCTTTGACGACGACGACGTCGACGGTGCCCCGACCAACAACAAGCGGATCGAGGAGATGATCCGCGCGGGCCAGACCATCGTCTGCCAGGTCACGAAGAACGCCATTGGGGCCAAGGGCGCACGCTTGACCCAGGAGGTCTCGCTGCCCGGACGATTCGCGGTCCTGGTCCCGAACTCGTCGACGGTCGGGATCTCCAAGCGCCTCGCTGACGGCGAACGACGCCGGCTACGCAAGATCATCGACGAGGTCAAGCCCCAACGGCACGGTGTGATCATCCGAACGGCTGCGGAGGGGGTGAGCGCCGAAGACCTCGCCCGTGACGTCGCGTCCCTCGCCGAGAAGTGGGACGCCATCGAGGCCGAGGTGGCCAAGTCCAACCAGCCACGGCTCATCTACCGCGACCTCGACCTCGCGGTGCGGGTGCTGCGCGAGGAGTTGAACGACGACTACCGCGGCGTGCTCATCGACGACCGCGACCTCTACGAGAAGGTCCGCGAATACGTGCTCGCGGTCAACCCTGAGTTGGCGGACCGCATCGAGTACTACGACCGTTCGACCGAAGACCTTCCACTCTTCGAACGTTATTTCGTGCACGAACAGCTTCACCGAGCCCTGGACCGCAAGGTCTTCCTGCCGTCGGGTGGCTCGCTCATCATCGAGCGGACCGAGGCCCTGACGGTGGTCGACGTGAACACGGGCAAGAACGTCGGCAAGACGAACCTCGAAGAGACGGTCTTTCGGAACAATCTCGAGGCGGCCGAGGAGGTCGCGCGACAGCTTCGCCTGCGCGACATCGGTGGCATCATCGTCATCGACTTCATCGACATGGAGTCCAAGGCCAACCGTGAAGCGGTGGCCTCGGCCCTGCGCCAGGCGCTCTCGCGCGATAAGACACGCACGCAGGTCTTTGATATCTCCGAACTGGGTCTCGTGGAAATGACCCGCAAGCGGGTCAACGAGGGGCTCCTCGAGTCGGTGTCGAGCGTCTGCACGGTGTGCGATGGCCGAGGATTCGTTCTCTCGACTGGTCTGTAATCGAAGTCGGCCCGTCCGTTATCGGCTAGTATGGAAACCCTATGTACGCCGTTATCCGAGTAGGCACATCCCAGGAACGAGTCACCGAGGGCCAGGTGGTCCGCGTCGACTTACGTTCTGAAGAGGTTGGTGCCGATGTTCAGTTCGTACCCGTCATGTTGGTAGATGGCGATCAGGTCATTGCCGGACCCGCGCTGGAGGGTACGACCGTCACCGGTCGGATCATTGGTGGCGAAAAGGGACCCAAGATCCGAGCCTTGACCTACAAGGCCAAGGCCAACCAGCGCAAGCGCTGGGGCCACCGCCAGCACTATTCGACCGTCGAGATCACGTCGATCACGACAAACGCTTAAGGAGCGAGCATGTCAAAGACTAAAGGTGGTGGATCGACCCGAAACGGTCGCGACTCCAATGCCCAGCGCCTCGGCGTGAAGACCTTCGACGGCACGGCCGTCAAGCCGGGCAGCATCATCATTCGCCAACGCGGCACTCAGTTTCATCCCGGTCGCAACGTGGGGATCGGCAAGGATGACACCCTGTTCGCCCTGGCCGAGGGAACGGTGAAGTTCGGCTTCCGCGGCGGACGCAAGCTGGTCGACGTCCTGGCTGAATAAGGGCCGCGCAGTACGACAAAGAAAAACCCCCGGGCGTTCGCCCGGGGGTTTTTCTTGCAACAGGAGGTTCTATCCCTTGACAGCCTTCTTGAAGGTTGAGCCAATGGAGACCTTCGGGGCCTTCGAAGCGGCGACCTGGATGGCCTCACCGGTCTGGGGATTGCGGGCGGTCCGAGCCTTGCGCTGGACCCGCTCGAACGACAGGAAGCCCGACAGGACGATCTTCTCGCCACTCGACACGTTCTTCACGACGACGTCTTCAAAGGCCTTCAGCACCTCGGCTACCGTGTTCTTGGCTGCGCCACTCTCGGCAGCAATTGCATCTACCAACTCGGCCTTGTTCACCGGTCGACTCCTTACTCTTCACTAAATCGGACTGGGGATTCCCAGTAACCGGAGCCATCTTTATCGAAGAAACGTTGATATTTAGGGATTTTCGATAAGTTTTCGCTGAGACGTCGCGGGTTGAACGGGCATAAACCCTTGTGGGAACTGCTATTGGTGCCTTCCGGGTCCCCAGCACCCTCGGGCGCCCCTCTACGATGGCCAGATGCAGACCATAGATCGCCCACGTCTCGCCACCCTGCTTCGCGCTGAGGTCGAGCGCTACGAGCGTGAACACCCGACCTCGCGGCGCCTCCACGACGACGCGAGCCACCTCTTCGGGCGCGTGCCGATGACCTGGATGAGCAAGTGGGCGGGCGGTTTCCCGCTCGGGTTCGCGGCGGCGCACGGCGCGACGATCTCCGACCTCGACGGCCACGACCTCGTCGACTTCGCACTGGGCGACACCGGCGCGATGGCTGGCCATTCGCCGGCACCCTTGGTGCGCGCCGTCAACGAACGCTTGGGCGTCCTCGGCGGGGCGACGACGATGTTGCCCAACGAGGACGCCCAGTGGGTCGCCACCGAGCTGCATCGACGTTTCGGCCTCGACCAATGGTCATTCACCCTCTCGGCGACCGACGCCAATCGGTGGCTGCTGCGCCTCGTGCGACTGGTGACGAAACGGCCCAAAGTCCTCGTCTTCTCCTACAGCTACCACGGGTCGGTCGACGAGTCCTTCGTCATCGTGGGGGCCGACGGTCGGGCGCAATCGCGACCCGGCAACGTCGGACCGGCGGTCGATCCGACGGTGACGACCCGAGTCGTCGAATTCAACGACTTGGTCGCGCTCGAACGTGAACTGGCCGCCGGCGACGTCGCCGCGGTGCTCACCGAGCCCGCGATGACCAACATCGGGATCGTGCTTCCCGAGGTCGGTTTCCTCGAGGGGGTGCGCGCGCTCTGCGACCAGACCGGGACCCTCCTCATCATTGACGAGACCCACACCTTCTCAGCGGGTCCGGGCGGCGCGACCCGGCGCTTTGGGTTGCGTCCGGACGCGCTCACAATCGGCAAGTCCCTCGGGGGAGGTGTGGCGTGCGGGGCGTACGGGCTCAGCCAGGAGTTAGCCGATCGCGTCTTCGAGGCGGTCGCCGAGGGTGACGACCTCGTGGACATCGTGGATGTCGGCGGAGTTGGCGGCACCCTCGCGGGGAACCCGCTCAGCCTGGCCGCGATGCGCGCGGTGCTCGGTGAGGTACTCACCGATGAGGCCTTCGACGCGATGGAGGCGCTCGCGACCACCTTCGCCGACGGCGTCCGGACCACCATCGCCGCGCACGACTTGCCTTGGTCGGTCAGCCAGCTCGGCGCTCGATGCGAGTACCGCTTCGCCAGTCCCGCGCCGGTCAACGGCGGCGCGTCCGCCCAGAGCGCCGACCCCCTCCTCGAGGACTACCTGCACCTCTACGGGGTCAACCGGGGGGTGCTCTTGACGCCCTTTCACAACATGGCTTTGATGTGTCCGGCCACGACCGCTGCGGACGTCGCGTTGCACCAGCGGGTCTTCGACGAGGCCGTCGGCGCACTGGTTGGCTAGGGCTCGGCGACGGGCTCGTAGGATTGACGGGTGTCCGTCTTCGTTGATTCCGCCCAGTTGCACGCCAAGGCCGGTGATGGTGGCGCGGGATGCGTCAGTTTCCGACGAGAGGCGCACGTGGCCAAGGGTGGCCCCGACGGCGGCGACGGCGGCCGCGGCGGCGACGTCTGGCTGGTCGCTGACGCCAACCAGGCGTCCCTGCTCGGATTCCGGGACCACCCGTTTCGTCGGGCCACTGACGGGGCGCACGGGACGTCCAAGCGGCAACACGGGGCTCGCGGACAGGACCTGATCGTCTCGGTGCCCGTGGGCACCGTTGTCCACGATCGCGACGGCGCGGTGCTCGTTGACCTGGCGGGACCGGGGGACCGGTGGCGCGCGGCCGAAGGTGGTCTCGGCGGCGCCGGAAACGCCAGATTCCTCTCCAACCAGCGTCGCGCGCCGGCCTTCGCCGAACAGGGTGAGGTCGGTGAGGAGCAGTGGTACAACCTGGAGCTCAAACTCCGCGCGGACGTCGCGCTCATTGGTTTTCCCAACGTCGGCAAGTCCACGCTCATCGCTCGGGTGTCCGCGGCGAGGCCCAAGATCGCCGACTACCCCTTCACGACCCTCGTGCCCAACCTCGGCGTGGTCCGGGTGGGGGAGCGCAGTGGGCGACCCGGTGAGGCCACCGAGTTCGTCATGGCCGACATCCCCGGGCTCATCGAGGGCGCGGCGCAGGGTCGCGGCCTCGGGCACGACTTCTTGCGCCACGTCGAGAACGCGAAGGTGCTCTGTGTGCTGCTCGACCGCTCGACGAGCGCGCCACTCGCGCCCGAGGAGCAGTTGCGCGTCCTGCTGCGCGAACTCGGCGAGTACCAGGCGGACCTACTCGAACGTCCGCGGGTCGTCGTCGGTTCGAAGTCCGACGTGGCCGACTCTCCCGTCGTGCCCGGTGACCTCGCGATCTCGGCGGTTACTGGCGAGGGGGTTCGACCACTGGTCGCGCGACTCGCCACGTTGGTGACTGACGCCCGCCGTGAGGCCGAGGCGGCCAGTGACCACGAGATCGTGATCCACCACCCGATCCAAGACGACGTCGACGTGGAGTCGGTCGGCCCCAACTCGTGGGTCGTTCGTGGCCGCAGCGCTCTGCGGGCGGTCCGGTTCCAAGACCTGACCGATGACGAGGCGCTCGCCGAGATCGTCAAACGACTTCGCGCGCTCGGCGTAGACCGCCTATTGACGCGCGCGGGAGCCCTGGACGGTGACCTCGTGCAGGTGGGTCCGCTGAGCTTCGAATGGTGGCGTGACGCCGTGGGCGCGGGCTTGGACCGCGGCGATCACCACCGCGCGACGCGCCGCGAGCGCCTCGCGCGTCACGGTCGACTTGGGACTGACGATGACGAGGGGTAGCGCGGTCATCAAGATCGGCACCTCGTCGGTGACCAACGAGGTGGGCGGCGTCGATTACGACGTCTTGGTCAACGTGGCCGCGGACGTCGTCGCCCTGCGCGACGACGGCTGGACGGTCGTCGTGGTGACCTCGGGCGCGATCACCGCAGGCTGGGCCGACGTGGGTGGTGGACGCCGCCGCCCCACCGACGCCGCGACGCTCCAGGCGGTCTCCGCGGTCGGTCAGCCCCTCTTGATGCACGCCTGGCGTAACGCCTTCCAAGAGGCTGGTGCGACCGTCGGCCAGGTGTTGCTTGCCCCACTCGACTTCTCCCACCGCGGGCAATACCTCCACGCCCGCGGAACCCTGGAGGCGCTCGCGGACCTGCACGTGATCGCGATCGTGAACGAGAACGACGCGGTGGCCGACGAGGAGATCCGCTTCGGTGATAACGACCGACTGGCCGCGCTGGTGGCGAACCTGGTCGGGGCGACCCATCTGGTGCTGCTGACCGACACTGACGGGCTGCTCACGGCGGATCCACGGCTGGACCCGACGGCGACCTTGATCGAAGAGGTGAGCGCCATCGACGCCACGATCGAGGAGCTCGCCGGACGCAGTCGTTCGGGCGTGGGCAGTGGCGGGATGTCCTCGAAGTTGGCCGCCGCACGGATGGCTACGTGGTCTGGGGTCACGACGGTGATCGCGGCCGCGCGCGTGGCGCACCCGGTCAAGCGTGCGCTGGGTGCCGGTCCGGGAGCTGGTACGACGTTCCACGCGCGCACTGATCGTCTGCCCGCGCGCAAGGCCTGGATCGCGTTCGCCGTAGCCAGTCGAGGGACGCTCGAGATCAACCAGGGCGCGATGCAGGCACTCGAGCACCACGGTCGAAGTCTGCTGCGCGTCGGGGTCGTCGGCTATGACGGCGGGTTCGTCGAAGGTGACGCGGTCGAGATCGTGGGGCCCGACCGCGAGGTGCTGGCCAAGGGGCTCGTGCGCGTCAGCGCCGACTCCTTCGCTGACGGCGACGACGTAGTAGTGCACCGTGACGACCTCGTCTTGCTACGGCGCCCGTAGGCTCAGTTACGCTACGTAGATGGACACGTCGGCCCTCGTGGCTCAAGGCGCCTCGGTTCGAGCGGCGGCTCGTCGTCTCGCCCAGGCCACTGACGCGACGCGACGCGCGGTCCTGCGCCGGGTCGCTGCCCAACTCGACGAGCGTCGCGAGGCGTTGCTCACGGTCAATCAACGAGAGGTGCTGGACTACTCCGACGACGGTGCGGGCCTCGATCGCTTGGTCCTCAACGACGCGCGCGTCACCGGAATGGTCGAGGCACTGTGTGAGATCGCCGACGCCGCCGATCCGCTCTATGAGTCGGTCGATCACGACGTCAGACCGAACGGGCTGCGAGTGGAGCGTGTCCGTGTGCCACTCGGGGTCATCGGCGTGGTCTACGAGAACCGACCGAACGTCACCAGTGACGTGGCGGGGCTGTGCGTGCGCAGCGGGAACGCGGCGTTCTTGCGCGGCTCGTCATCGGCGATCGAGTCGAACCGGTTCATCGTCGAACTGTGGCGCGAGGCGCTCGTCGCGGAGGGCTTGCCGGCGGACGCGGTGGCGATGGTCGAGGACCCGTCCCACGAGGCGGCGATCGCGTTCATGCAGCTGAGCGGCGTTCTCGACTGCCTGATACCGCGTGGTGGCCCCCGGCTGATCGCGGCGATGCGCGAGCACGCACGTGTGCCCTACGTCTTGGATGGTGACGGGAACTGCCACATCTTCGTCGACGAGTCGGCGCGCCTCGATCAAGCGCTGGCCATCGTCGACAACGCCAAGACCTCGCGACCGGGAGTGTGCAACGCCGTGGAGACGGTGCTCGTGCACCGCGATATCGCGGCGACGTTCCTGCCCCGACTGGCCCAGCGGCTCGCACAGGTCGAGTTGCGCGTCGACGAGCGCGCCGGAGCGATCCTGCCCGACGCGCGGCGCGCCACCGAGGACGACTTCGCCCGCGAGTTCCTCGACCTGATCCTCGCCGTGAAGGTCGTCGACTCCCTCGATGGGGCGATCGAGCACGTGGCGCGTTACGGCACAGGTCACAGTGAGGCGATCCTGACCCAAGACGCGGCCAACGCCGAGGCGTGGGTCCACCGCGTCGACGCCGCCGCGGTACTGGTGAACGCCTCGACGCGCTTCATCGACGGCGGCGAGCTGGGTCTGGGCGGCGAGGTCGGGATTTCGACCCAGAAGTTACACGCGCGTGGTCCGATGGGGCTGCGGGAGTTGACCTGCCTCAAGTGGGTCGTTCGAGGAGAGGGACAGGTCCGATGACGTCACTGGATCCGAGGCAGGAGTTAGCCAAACGGTTGGGCCTCGAGCATCTCCCGCCAGTGCACTTCGAGTCCGCCGCCGATGTGCGTGCTCGCCTGGCCAAGAACGAGTATCTGAGCGATGACGCGATCGCGTCGGTCGCATTCCTCGCCGACCGGCTCGCCAAGCCGGTGCTGGTGGAGGGGCCGGCGGGCACCGGCAAGACCGCGCTCGCCAAGGCGGTCGCCGACGCCGTCGGCGCCCGACTGGTGCGTCTGCAGTGCTACGAGGGCCTCGATGAGTCCAAAGCGCTGTACGAGTGGAACTACCGTAAGCAGTTGCTACGGATCCAGGCCGGCCGGTCCGAGAGCGAGGCGCAGGAGTCGTGGAGCGAGTTGGAAGAGGACATCTTCTCCAGTGAGTTCCTGCTCACCCGGCCGCTACTCGAGGCGATCTCGGCGACTGACCCGGTCGTGCTGCTCATCGACGAGGTCGACCGCGTCGAGCTCGAGACCGAGGCGCTCCTGCTCGAGATCCTCTCGGAGTACCAGGTGTCGATACCCGAGTTGGGCACGGTCCGTGCCCAACAGATCCCGATGGTCTTTCTCACCTCCAACAACACCCGTGAGCTCTCCGAGGCGCTGAAGCGACGGTGCCTGTACCTCTACATCGGCTACCCGGACGTCGAGCGCGAGCGTGACATCATCCTGGCTCGGGTCCCGGGCATCTCGACGGCGCTCGCCGAACAGATCGCCCAGGTGGTGCGATCACTGCGAACCCTGGACCTGAAGAAGTCGCCCTCGGTCTCTGAGACCCTCGACTGGGCTCGGACACTGGTCATCCTCGGGCGTGAGGAGATCGGCGCTGAGGAGACGGTGGCGACCCTGCACATCCTGCTCAAGTACCAGTCCGACATCGAACGCGCGACCAAGGAGATCCTCGGTCACGCGGTGAGCCTTGCTTAACGTCCTCGCGGAGTTCGTCGGCGAGTTGCGCGCGGCCGGGTTGCCGGTGTCGATGTCCGAGCACATCGACGCCGCGCGTGCGATGCGCGTGATCGACCTCGCCGATCGCCGGGCCCTTCGCGATTCGCTGGCGGCGACGCTCGTGAAGGACGGCGATCACCTGCCGGTCTTCTATACCGCCTTTGACGTCTTCTTCGCCGATCGTGCGCTGCCACCGGTCAGCGATGAGACACACGACGGGGAGTCCCCAGACGGTGACGCCGGCTCACCGGGGCCGGGCCAGTCGCGTGGGGACGGCGGCGGCGCGTCGGCGCCGCTCAGCGCCGAACAACTCGCGGACCTCCTCTTTCGAGCGCTGCGCGACGGGGATCAGTCGGCCCTCAATCGGGGGGCGCGCGCCGCGGTGGCGCGCTACGCGGGGATGGAGCCCGGGCGTCCTGTCGGTGGGACCTACTACCTCTACCGGACGTTACGCAGCCTCGAACTCGACCGCCTCGAGGCGCGTCTGACCGACGGCCGGGCGGCCGAGGACGATCAACTGGCCAAGCGCCTCGCGCGTGACGAGGCTCGTGCGCGCATCGAGGGCCTGAAGCGGGCAGTCGAGCGCGCTATCCGCGAACGACTTGTGGAGGACCGAGGTTCGAGTGCACTCGCCAAGTCGGTGCGCAAGCCCCTGCCCGAGGACCTCGACGTCATGCACGCGAACCGCGAGGAGCTCGCCCAACTCGAGCGCGCCCTGCGCCCGCTCAGTCGAAAGCTCGCCACCCGGCTGGCGCGCCGACGGCGGCGACGTCGCCGCGGGCCCGTCGACCTACGCCACACAGTGCGCCGCAGCCTGTCCACCGGCGGCGTGCCGCTCGACCTGCGCTTCAAGCCCCCGCGACCGGCCAAACCCGAGATCGTGGTCATCGCCGACGTGTCGGGGTCGGTGGCGTCCTTCGCCCGCTTCACGTTGCACCTCGTGCACGCGATCAGCTCTCAGTTCTCCAAGGTCCGCAGTTTCGTCTTCGTCGATGGCCTCGACGAGGTGACCGATTACTTCGACGGCGTCGACGACCCCGCGGTCGCGGTGGCGCGCATCAACGCCGAGGCCGACGTGGTGGCTTTCGACGGCCACTCCGACTACGGGCGCGCGCTGCTCAGCTTCCACGAGCGCTTCGCGAAGGACGTTACGCGCCGAACGACCGTGCTGATCCTCGGCGACGGCCGCAACAACTACCACCAGGCCCACGCCGAGGTCGTGGCGGACCTGGCCAGTCGTGCGCGCAACGTCTTCTGGTTGAATCCGGAGCCGGCGAGCTACTGGAACAGTGGGGACTCGATCATCGATCAGTACGCGCCCTACTGCGACCGAGTCGTGGAGTGCCGGACGCTGCGCCAGCTCGAAGCCTTCGTGGGCGGACTGTCGTGAGCGGCTGGTCGGTCGAGCCGCCGGCGGCGGTGCGCACCGAGGGTCGCCAACCCGTGGGGACCCGTCTCGTGCTCATCCGTCACGGTGAGGCGATCTGCAACGTCGAAGGTGTGGTCGGTGGGCCGAAGGGTTGTCGTGGTCTGACCGAGACCGGTCGGGCTCAAGCGTCGACGCTCGCTACGCGACTCGTGCAATCCGGTGAGCTTCGCGACGCCACGGCGCTGTACACCTCGGTCTTGCCGCGCGCGATCGAGACGGCGTCGATCATCGCACCGGGTCTGGCCAGTGGACTACGCGCGACCGAGGACTGCGACCTGTGCGAACTGCACCCGGGCGAAGCCGATGGGTTGACCTGGTCGGCCATGGCGGATCGCTTGGGCGCCCCCGATTGGGACGCTGACCCGAGCGCGCTGTTTGCGCCGGGCGGTGAGTCGTTGACGGGGTTCTTCGAGCGGTGCGTGTCGACCTTCGAGCGCATCGCGAAGTCCCACGAGGGTGAGCGGGTCGTCCTCGTCGTCCACGGCGGCGTGATCGAGCAGTTGATGAAGGTGGTCACCCGCAGTGCGCCCGGTGAACGTCTGGGGCTGGTGACCGTGCACTGCTCGATCAGCGAGGTCGAGTTCGATGGCGACCGGCGACGGCTCCTGCGTTACAACGACCGGGCGCCATTCGCGGCGGCGTAGTTCTGGAGGAACTCGGCCACGTGGAACGCCATGTCGAGGCTCTGGGTCGCGTTGAGTCGCGGGTCGCAGATCGTCGTGTAGTTGAGGTCGAGGTCAGCCTCGTCGAGACGTGATCCACCCCCGAGGCACTCGGTGACGTCGTCGCCGGTGAGCTCGATGTGTAGCCCACCGGGCCAGGTGCCCAGTGACTGGTGCACCTCGAAGAATTGCGCCGTCTCGGATAGGACGTCGTCGAAGTGGCGCGTCTTCTGGCCGCCGACCACTCGGAACGTGTTGCCGTGCATCGGGTCACAGGCCCACACCACCGCTCGGCCATCGTCGCGCAGCGCCTCGACCAGCGGCGGGAGGACCTCGCTGATCCGCTCCACACCCATCCGTGAGATGAGCGTGAGCCGGCCGGGCACGTTCTCAGGGTTCAGCACGTCGGCTAGGCGGCGGAGCTCGTCGACCTCGATGCTCGGTCCGACCTTCAGGCCGAGCGGGTTGGACACCCCGCGCAGGAATTCGACGTGCGCACCGTCTAACTGTCGAGTGCGGTCGCCGATCCAGAGCATGTGCGCCGAGCAGTCGTACCAGTCACCGGTGAGCGAGTCCTGGCGGGTGAGCGCCTGCTCGTAGGGCAAGATGAGCGCCTCGTGGCTAGTGTAGAACTCCACGCTCTGCAGTGCGGTGTCGTCGTGCAGGTCGATGCCGCACGCCTTCATGAACTGCAGGGCACGTTCGATCTCGTCGGCGACCATGGCGTAGCGCTTGCCCTCGAGGGAATTGGCGACGAACTCCTGGTTCCAGGCGTGCACCCGAGATAGCGCGGCGAAACCACCCGTGGTGAAGGCGCGCAACAGGTTAAGCGTGGCGACGCTCTGGTGGTAGGCGGCGAGTAATCGGTCCGGGTCCGGGCGGCGCGCGCCGGGGGAGAACACGTCGGAGTTCACGATGTGGCCGCGGAAGGCGTCGAGGCGAACGCCGTCGCGTTCTTCGAAGTCGTCGGAGCGGGGCTTGGCGAACTGTCCGGCGATGCGGCCGACCTTGACCACCGGGACGCCCGCGGCGTAGGTGAGCGCGACCGCCATCTGGAGGATCACCTTGAGTTTGTCGCGGATCGAGTCCGCGGATCCCTCGTCAAACGATTCGGCGCAGTCACCAGCCTGCAGGAGGAAGGCCTCACCGTGGGCCACGTCGGCCAGGTGCTGTTCGAGTCGACGGGCCTCGCCCGCGAAGACGAGTGGCGGCTTGGTGGCGAGTTCGCGCTCGACGTTCGCTAGGTGCTCGGCGTCAGGCCACGCGGGACTCTGGCGCAGCGGACGACTGCGCCACGTAGTAATCGACCAGTCTGACGGCGACGATTGCATGTATGTAGCGTAGGGCTTTCTTCGCGCGACGGACAATCGCTCTAGAGTTGGCCCGTGACTCTACGGCGCCTCGGTCTCTTCGGAGGGACCTTCGACCCGCCGCACTTTGGCCACGTCGCGGCCCTGCGGGCCGCCGCTCGCACACACCGCTTCAATCGGATCGAGGTCACGGTCGCGGGTGACCCCTATCTCAAGCGCGGGCGCGATTCGGTTCGACCGGCTGCCGTTCGACTCGCCATGGCGGAAGCGGCCTTTGACGGGCTCGACCTCGTCGTGGTGTCGGACCGTGAGATCCGCCGTGCGGGGCCGTCCTACACCATCGACACGGTGCGCGAACTGCTTCGCGAAGCCGACGAGGTCGATCTCATCATTGGCGCCGACCTCGCGTCACAACTCGATCGGTGGCACGAGGCGTCCGAGCTGGCCACCATGGTCCGCGTCGGCGTGGTCCCACGCCCGGGTGGGGCGCCGGCCATACCGGTTGGCTGGGTCAGCTACGAGATAGCGATGGAGCCGGTGGACCTCTCGAGCACCTACATCCGCGATACCCATCCCGACCACGAAAATCTTCGGGAATTCGTCCCCGAGGGCGTAATTCCCCTCTACGAAGGATTCCGAGGGTAAGGTTTGACCGACATGGCGGTTCGAAACTTTGATGTGACCAGTCCACGCGCGGCGCGATACACGCTGCTCGAACCTGCGCCCCGGGGTCGTATCGACGCCCGTCGGTCTCGACAGCGCTGGTCGCTCGTCGGCATCGGTGCGCTCGCGGTTCCCTTCGTAGCCGTGGTGGTCGTGATCGGGGTGGTCCACTGAGCGAAATTGCGTCGCGCACGGTGGTGGCGCCAGGGGTCTTCGCGACCTACGTCTCAGAACTCGTCGGCGCGGCGGTCGCTGGCGCCGAGGAGAAGGTTGCTCTCGACGTCGTGGTGATCGATATGCGAACACTCGTCGATTCCTTTGACGCCCTCGTCATCGCCTCGGGTCGAACGGATCGCCAGGTACGGGCTATCGCCGAGGAGGTCGAGCGTGTCGTCGCGCTGGCCGTCGGGAGTCACCCGATCCGCGTCGAGGGGGTGGTCGAAGCCGAGTGGGTCGCGCTCGACTACGGCGACGTGATCGTGCACGTCTTTGATGAGGCGACGCGCGAGTACTACGACCTCGAACACCTGTGGCGCTCGGCGCCCGCGTTTCGTCGCTAACCGTTTCGCAGCGACTGGAAGTCGTTCACCGTGACGAGCGTGCTCGTGGTGCCGTTGGGTAGCGGGAGTTTCTCGGGGACCCCATCCACCGTGATGCGGATACCACGGATGGCCCCCACGCCAAAGGCGGTCAGGGTCAACTGACCGACCGCGAGGATGAGCTGCTGACGGGGGATGGTCGCGAGCGAGCGGGTCAGGTCAATGATGCCCACGCCGTGCTCGATCGTCGCCTGGGTCACGACCAAGTTGTTGGGCAGGGCACTGGTGTAGCCCGTGGCGACCTCGATGTCGGTGGGACCGAGGATCAACTCGCGCAGGACCGATGACAACGTCGGTGGCGAGGGGACGATGCGGCTGGAGGGGGCTAGGTGACCCGTGGCGTCCACGATGTAGACGGGCTGGGTGATGAAGATCACGTGTCCACTGGCGGTGCCGGGGATCGTCTTGCTCAACAGGCCGAGGGGGACGAGCGCCGGGTTGATCCGCGACGGTGCCTTGGACGTCGGCACCAGCGTGCAGGAGCTCAGCAGCACCGACGCGAGGACCAGCGCGGCGACGCCGCGCACGCGCGTCACTCGACCACCTCGTCAGAAATCGGTAGTCGGATCTGGATCCGGGTACCGCCCTCGGGGCTCTCGAGTGCGCTGATCGACCCCCCAAAGGCCGAGACGTGGTCACGAACGAGCGCCAGGCCGAGACCGGTTCCGCGCACCACCCCGCGGTCGTTGGCGGCGCGACCGCGAAAGAAGCGGTCGAAGATGAGGTCGCGTTCGTTGAGTGCGATTCCGGGTCCGTCGTCATCGACGTTGATCACGAGTCGGTCATCGACCTCGTCGATGCGGATCGCGATCACACCGTGGGCGTAGCGTTCGGCGTTGGAGACAAGGTTCGTCATGATCCGCTCGAACCGACGGCGATCGACGTGGACGTACGGGTTGTGCACGGTAGGTTCGACCTCGATGAGCGGGACGGGCAGGCCGTGGCGTTGGGCGGCGCTTCGCGCCGACTGGCGAACGAGTTCGATGGCCGGGACGTGCTCGATGACGTGGGGTGCAGCGCCCGCGTCGATGCGGGCCAGTTCGAGGAGGTCATCGACGAGCGATTGGAAGATCGCGAGGTCCGCGACCAACAGGTCGAGGCTCTCGCGACCCGCGATTGAGAGCTCGCTTCGGTGTTGTTGTAGGACCGACGCGGTGGTTGCGAGCGTGGTGAGTGGTGAGCGCAGTTCGTGGCTCACGTCGCTGGCGAATCGCGCGTCGCGCTCGAGTCGATCGACGAGTCGGCTCACCATCGTGTTGAACGATTCGGTGAGCTGTTCGACCTCCTGGTCGGCCTGGGTAATCGAGAGTCGCGTCGCGAGGTCGCCGTCGGCGATCGCCGCGGCCGCGGCCGATACCCGCTCGAGTGGCCGAACGGCGCGTCGCGACACCCACAGCGCACCGGCCAACCCGATGAGCGAGGTCAAGACGGCGCCGAGTCCGAGGACGGTCACCAGCGTTCGCAGCGTGC
>JAKBGV010000013.1 GCA_021837305.1 Actinomycetes bacterium | reverse complement strand
CCCGTGGCGGAGGAGGTGGGATTTGAACCCACGGTAGGTTGCCCTACACACGATTTCCAATCGTGCCGATTCGGCCGCTCTCGCACTCCTCCAGTAACTCGTCGGTGCGACGAGTACCGAGAAAGGCTAGCCGAGGTGTCCTGCGACCCGAGACGGTAACCTGTTCGGGCCGGAGTCCAAAGCGGTGGCCGGGTCCCGTGCGACGGTCGTTCGTGAACCGAGTCAGGGGTGGAAGCCAGCAGCTCTCAGCGGATCAGACTGGGTGCCACGGTTAGCCTGGCCATCGCTTTGGACTCCGGCCTTGAACAGGCCCCCATTAGCATTTGGGAATGACCGACGCGAAAACGCCCACCTCGCTCGACGGGGTTACCGCCCTCTACCGGCGGTTCCGACCGGGTCGGTTCGCGGAGCTCCGTGGTCAGGACCACGTGGTGCGGGCGTTGCAGGGAGCGGCGCGCAACGGTCGCATCGTGCACGCGTACCTCTTCTCGGGACCGCGCGGCACCGGCAAGACGACGACCGCTCGTATCTTGGCCAAGGCGCTGAACTGCGAGCACCCCCTCGATGGCGACGCGTGCAACGAGTGCGCGAGTTGCGTCGCCATTACCAAGGGTTCGTCGCTCGATGTCGTGGAGCTCGACGCCGCGTCGAACAACGGCGTCGACGACGTTCGCGAGATCACCGCGGGCGCGTGGCACGGGACCCCGGGGCGCTGGAAGGTCTACATCGTCGACGAGGTCCACCAGCTCTCCAAGTCCGCGTCAGCAGCACTCTTGAAGACGCTCGAGGAACCACCGTCGCACGTGGTGTTCGTGCTGGCGACGACCGATCCGCACAAGGTGTTGCCGACGATCCGGTCGAGGACCCAGCATCTCGAGTTCCGACTCATCGCCGGCGACACACTGTCGACGTTGTTGCACGACGTCCAAGGCGCGGCGGGTCTCGACGTTGACGAGGGGACCATCGAGGCCGCTGTGCGACTGGGACGCGGTTCTGCGCGCGACGCCCTGAGCGCCCTCGACCAATTGATCGCGACGGGCTCGCTCATCGACACCCTGCCCCGTTTCGACGACCTCTTAGACGCGCTCGAGCGGGGGGACACGGCCGCGGCCATTCGTTCGTTGGCGTTGCTCCTGCGTGAGGGGTGGGACCCCGAGCAGCTCGCCGAGAGTTTCGTGGGTGACGTTCGCCAGGTCTTCCTGCTCCAAGTCGCCCCCGACGTCGCCGACGCCGTCGACACCGACCGCCAGCGACTGGTCGACTGGGGGGCCCGACTCGGATTGGCGCGAACGGTGCGGATCCTCGAGACCGTTGGGCGTGCGATGCGCGAGATGAAGAGTGCCCCCGACAAGGTCGTCGTCCTCGAGGTCGCGCTCGTGCGTCTCGCCCGCCCCGACCTTGATCACTCCATCGAGGCGCTCGACGAGCGGCTCACGCGACTGGAACGTGGTGTCAGCCGCGCGACCACGCCTTCAGCACCACCCGCTCCGTCACTTCCGCCGATCGGCGCCGTGGCGACGGTGAAGCGGGAGTCGCCGGCGGGACCACCGACTCCGACGCCACCACCCTCGGCTCCGGCACCGGCGATGACCATCCCGCCGGTGTCCGAGAGCCGGGTGTCGCCCGGCGAGGACCCCGAGTCGCTGCGTGATCGTTTCCTCACCAGGGTGGTACCGCGCACGTCACGTGCGGCGCAGCTCTTGTTGCGAAGTGCCCACGTGCGGTCCTTTGATGGCGCACAGCTCGTGCTCGTGGTAGCCACCGAGGAGTTGCGACAGAACACCGACCGGATCCAGCAGGGACTGCGCGGTGCCCTCGAACACGAGTTCCACGCCCCGATCGACGTGGTCTGGGAGGTTGACGCCACCCTCCCGACGTCGCCCGCACCTAGTCAGCCGCGGTCGCGGCCCCGGACGCCGGCCCCGGTCGACGAGGAGGTCATCGTCAATGACGATGACCCGGTCGTGGTCGTCGATTCAGTGGCCGATCATCTCATCACCGAGATGTTCCCTGGAGCCGAGGAGATCTCGTGAATTACCCACCACCGCTCCAGGCGGTCGTCGATGAGCTCGGGCGCTTCCCTGGCGTCGGACCGAAGTCGGCTCAGCGCATCGCCTTCTGGCTGATGCGTCAGCCGGCGGAGGACGTCCTTCGTCTCGCGCGTTCGCTCGATGACATGAAGTCCAAGCTCGCCTTCTGTGAACGCTGCTGCAACATCGCCGAGGTCGGTGGGCTCTGCCCGATCTGTGCGGACACGCGACGTGATCAGACGATCGTGTGCGTCGTCGAGAGTCCGCCCGACGTCGTCGCGGTCGAACGCTCGGGCGCCTTCCATGGGACCTATCACGTGTTGCACGGCGTGCTCAATCCTCTCGAGGGTGTCACACCCGATCGACTCCGGATCCAAGAGCTGGTCCAGCGTCTGAACGGTCCCGTGAAGGAGGTCATCCTGTGCTTCAACTCCAACGTCGAGGGTGACGCCACCGCCATGTACCTCAGTCGCCTGCTGAAGGTCCCGGGTCTCGTCGTCTCACAGCCCGCGAGCGGCCTGCCGGTGGGCGGCGACCTCGAGTTCGCCGATGACCTGACTCTCGGCCGGGCGATCGACGGTCGCCATGTGCTCGGTGACTGATCGACCCGGCGTGGTGGGGCATCGCGCACGTGGTCAGCGGGCGACCCCGGTATCCGACAGACTGGTGGCGTGCGCTTTCTGACTGTTGTGCGTCACGCCAAGGCCGTACCCGGTGCACCGGGTGGTCGTGACGTCGACCGTGTGCTCGCCGAGCGTGGTCGCGACCAGTGCGCGGTCCTGCGGGCGTGGGCGAGTGACCCGAACGCCCTCGGCGCCTACGGACCCACCACCGCGCTCGTCAGCTCGTCGGCGCGAACCCGCGAGACCTTTGCGCTCGCCTTTGACGGAACTGACTTCGTCGCGCACCACGAGTTCAGCGATCTGATCTATAACGGCCTGCGTGACGTCTCGGCCGAGGACGTCTTGATCGATCTCGCGGCGATCGACTCCGTCACGACGTCGTTACTGGTCGTCGCGCACAACCCGACGGTCCTGGAACTCGTGCTCGGCCTCGCACGCAGCGTCCCCAAGGACCTGCGACACGGCCACTACCCGTTGGCCGGCGCCTATGTGTTGTCGCTACCCGACGACCGCCCGGTGGGGCTAGCCCACTACGAGGTGGTCGAGTCCTTCGTCCCGTGAACTACAGCGATCGCAGGATCGCCGCGTCACCCTGACCACCACCGCCGCACAGGGCGACGGCGGCCATCCCACCACCGCGCCGACGGAGCTCCATCAGCGCCGAGAGGGCGATGCGCGTCCCGGACATGCCGACCGGGTGGCCGAGCGCGATGGCGCCGCCGTTGACGTTGACCTTGGACTCGTCCAGACCCAGGTCGTCCGACGAGGCGAGGCCGACGGCGGCGAACGCCTCGTTGATCTCGTAGAGGTCCATGCCCTTGGGGTCGAGGCCGGCGCGGGCGGCGGCCTTGGCGATGGCGTTGGACGGCTGGGACAACAGTGACGGGTCCGGACCGGCGACCTGGCCGTAGCTCACGAGTTCGCCGATCGGCGTGAGTCCGAGCTGGGCTGCGCGCTCGGCCGACATCACGAGCACCGCGGCCGCGCCATCGGAGATCTGCGAGGCGTTGCCGGCGGTGATGGTGCCGTCCTTCTCGAAGGCGCCGCGCAGCTTGGACAGTGACTCCACGGTCGTCTCGACGCGCACGCCCTCGTCGGTGTCGACGATGCGCGGGTCCCCCTTGCGTTGGGGCACGGCGACGGGCACGATCTCCTCGGCGAACCGACCGGCCGCGATGGCCGCCGCCGCCAACTGGTGGCTGCGAGCGGAGAACTCGTCCTGACGGGCCCGGGAGATGCGTCCACCGTTGTAGCGCTCGGTGGCGAGACCCATCGCGCACTGGTCAAAGGCGCAGGTCAGTCCGTCGAACATCATCGAGTCGACCACGGTCTGGTCGCCGATGCGGTAGCCGGCGCGTGCGCCGGGCAAGAGATACGGGGCGTTGGTCATGGACTCCATGCCGCCGGCGATGATGATGTCGGCCTCACCGGCGCGGATCATCAGGTCGGCGAGGTAGATCGTCTGCAGTCCCGACAGGCAGACCTTGTTGATGGTCGTCGCGTGGACGGTCATCGGTATGCCACCCTTCACCGCCGCCTGACGCGCGGTGATCTGACCCTGGCCGGCCTGGATGACCTGACCCATCAACACGGCGTCGACGGTCGTGGGGTCCACGCCCGAGCGCTCGAGCACGCCCTTGATCGCGGCGCCACCGAGGTCTTGGGCGCTCAGGGTGGCGAAGCCGCCCGCGAGTTTGCCGATGGCGGTGCGCGCACCGGCGACGATAACGCTACGGGACATGAGGTCCTCCCTTATTGAATACGGTGACTAGTGGTCACGATACTCGTGGCGCTGACCCCGCTCCGACGACACCCGAGGCCTGGGGCTCGAAGGGGAGCGTCGCTTCGACGACGGTGCCGACGCCGGCGGTGGACTGCACGGTGAGTGAGCCCCCGAGCAGTCGCGCGCGCTCGCGCATGCCGACGATGCCCAGTGACGGTGTCTCGCCGTCGGATCGGATGGCCCGACGCTGGTCGAAGCCCGTCCCGTCGTCGACGACCGTCACGTGCAGTGCCGACTCCTCGAACTCGACGTTCACCCGCAGGTGGTGGGCGTTGGCGTGGCGCTGGGCATTGCGCAACGACTCCTGGACGATGCGAAAGGCGCCGAGCTCGACGTCCGACGAGAGTCGTGTCGGCGAGCCCTGCACGTTGAGATGGGTCGACGCGGCTCCCTCGTCGTCGATGTCCGCGACGAGGCTCGAGAGGGCGGCGACGAGCCCCAGCTGGTCAAGCGCCGGTGGGCGTAGGTCGCGAGCGAGTGTGCGTAGTCGTGCCGCGGCGTCGAGCGCCTGGTTGCGCGTCTCGGCGAGTCCGGTCGCGACCGTCTCGGGGACGCCGCCCGTGTTGCCGAGGGTCTCGAGCCGGCGGGCGAGGTGCAAGAACAGCTGGAGTGGCTCGTCGTGCAGCTCACGGGCGAGGCGGCGGCGTTGGTCCTCCTCGACCTGGATCACCTGTTGGGCGAACTGGCGCGCCCGTCGCTCCTCGTTGCGCTCCTCGGTGATGTCCTCGAACGTGATCTGACGACGTGGCGCGGTCGTATCCAACGGCAGGGTGACGACGTCGAGGCGGTAGTCGTGGCTGTCGGCGAGCGAGAGCACGCGTCCCGACAACGCTCCGATATCGAGGTCGTCGTTTAGCACCGCGGTGATGGCGCGCCCGACGACCGCCGCGCCGAGCAGCGTCGTCGCCGCCGGGTTGGCGTCGGTGACGACGCCGTGGTCGTCGATCACCACGATCGGCGCACGGTTCGACTCGAAGAGGCGACGGTACCCCGCCTCGATCGCGAGCGTGCGCGCGGCGGCCTCGTCGATGCGCTGCTGGGTGAGCCGTTCGGTCTCGATCCGACGCCCGAAGATGATCGCGACGAGGATGATGATCGCAAAGTTCACGAGATCGTCGCCGGCGTGGCCCTCGTCGTGGGGGAGGGTCAGGTCGGGGAGCCAGAGGATGAGTGTCCAGACCGTGGTGGCCGCGGACCCGGCGAGGCCGTAACGCAGCGCCGCGTAGCCGATGGGGATCACGAGGATCGCCACGGGGACCCCGGTCGGCAGCGACTGGTTGAGCAACGAGGGGTGCAGGTCCACGAAGTAGTGGACGCCGACGATGAGCAGCACGGTGACCTGGATAATCCAGAACGGCCGTTCGGTGACGGGCGGCCGCAGGATCCGCTCGATGATGGAACGGTGCGTCAGGTCGCTGTTAGTCGAGTTCATTGTTGGGTGCGGTGACGAGTCGATGGCTGATGGCGTGGGTGACCGCCTCGGTGCGAGAGGTCACGCCGAGCTTGCCCAGGATGTTCGAGACGTACCCCTCGACGGTGCGGATGCCCAACTCCAACTCTGCGGCGATCTGCTTGTTCGAGCGACCCTGGGCGAGTAGCTCGAGCACGGCGGTCTCGCGGGGCGTCAGCGTCCCCACGGTGGGCGCGACAGCGTCGCGTCGACGGACCAGACGCTTGGAGACCTGGCGGTCGAGCACGAAGACGCCGTCGTAGACGGCGCGCACCGCGTCGATGAGCTCTTTGGTGCTCGCGGTCTTCAGGAGGTAACCGCCGACCCCGACCTCGAGGGCCTCGGCGACGTAGGCGTACTCGTCGTAGGCCGAGAGGATCAGGATGCGCACCGACGGCCTGGTCGCCAGGATCGTGCGCGAGAGCTCGAGACCACTCATCGACGGCAGGTTGACGTCCACGAGCGCCACGTCGGGCGAGAGCACCGCGAGCTGTTCGAGCGCCTCTTCACCGGACCCCGCGGTCGCGATCACCTCGATGGCGGGGTCCTGCTCGAGGAGCTGACGGGTCCCCTCACGCACCAGGGCGTGGTCGTCGACGATCAAGACGCGAATCGGATTCGACGACGTCGGGCCCTCGGCGTCCGGGGAGCGCTCAGCCCCCGGTGGATCGATCACGTCACTCATGGTCCCCCTCCTCAACGATCACCGAGATCGTGTATCGGACTCCTCAAATGTGCCACAGTACGCACCGTGGTGCGCACCGTGATCCGCGGCACGTCCGTACCCCCACAAACCCTCGTAAGTCCCGTAACCAGAACCCTGACCACGGTGAACCCATGCGATCAGGGATGGTGGCGCTACTTAATTTTATCACTCTAGGTAAAGTTGCGTACTTGACAACGGTCCGCCTGAGTGATAGTACCTAAGTAGATAAGTAGTAATACGGTGATACTTAAGTAGTTCACTACTCGATTAGTAGAGGGGGGCGCATGGCCTTACAGACCGACGTGACGAGGGAGGGGCACCGCGACGTGTCCACTGGCGCTCACCTGATTGACCCCATCGCGGTCGCGATCCGCACCCGTCGCCCCGAGGAACCGCCGAGCGGGCGTTTCAGCGAGACGGACCCGTCGCCGGGCCTCGACGTGGCGCGCAACCCGTTGGTGGCGAAGATCCTCCACGACCGCAAGTTCCAGTTCCTCATGATCCTGCCCAACCAGATCATCTTCTGGCTCGTCATCGGGATCGGTCTGCTCGGCACGGTCGTGCCGGGTCTTAACTTCGCCACGGCGATCACGTGGTACCTCTGGTTCGCGCTGGTCTTCGTGATGATGGTCGTCGTTGGTCGCGCGTGGTGCGCGATGTGCCCCTTCGGCGGATTCGGCGAGTGGGTCCAACGCCACGCGTTCTGGCGGCGCAAGAACAGCAGCATCGGTCTCGGTCTCAAGATGCCCGAGCAGGTCGCCCAGTACGGGTTCTTGCTCTCGGTGAGCGCCTTCTTGCTGCTCACGTGGATTGAGGAGTTCTTCAACATCGCCGGACCGGGCAACCCGGCCTCGACGAGCTTCATGGTGCTCGGCATCGTCGGCAGCGCACTGTTGTTCTTCCTGCTCTTCGAGCGTCGCACTTTCTGCCGCTACGTCTGCCCCCTGACGGCGTTGATCGGCACGGTCGGCACGATGGGTTCGGTCGCGGGCTTCCGCACGCGTGACCGCGAGGTCTGCCAGTCCTGTGAGACCAAGGACTGCATGCGCGGCGACGCCGACGGCTACGGCTGCCCGTGGTACACGTGGCCGGGCAGCTCGGACTCGAACTCGGCCTGCGGACTGTGCACCGAGTGCTACAAGGCCTGCCCGAGCGACAACATCGGCCTCTTCGTCCAAAAGCCCCTCACCTCGGTCGTCGCGCCGTCGCGCCGTCGCGCCGATGTCGCCTGGTCGATCGCGCTGCTCTTCGGTCTGGTCGTCTACCAGCAGCTGAACGCGTTGACGGTCTTCGCTAACTTCGACACCTGGCTGAACAATCACACGTTCTTCCCGCACTACCCCGACCCGATCAGCTACCTCGGCATCATCGTCGCCGTCGCAGCGGTGATGGCGGGCTTCGCGTGGGTGTTCAAGCAGAGCTTCGCGCGGGCCGACTACACGCCCGCGGTGAGTGGGCGCTCCTTCGTCGACCGCACCAGCACCTTCCGGGCGTACTTCCTGCCGCTGATGTACGGCATCATCCCGGTCGTCGGCGCCGACTACTTCGCCCGCCAGCTCCCGAAGTTCTTCCAGCACGTGCCGCGCGTCCCCGTCGCGATCGGGCACCTGTTCGGATTCGGCTCGACCCAGTCCTCGCTCTACAACGCCTCGCTCATCTCGTCCAACGCCGGCATCATCGCCGTGCAGGTGGGCGTGATGGCGGCCGGCACGCTCGCCGCGATGTGGGCGAGCTGGCGAATCGCCGGGCGCGACCTCGCACCCGTCGGTGGTAACAAGCGCGCCGTCCAGATCAGTGCGGCCAGTTTCGCGCTGGTCCTGGGCGTCGTGACCGCTGTGCTGTACATCCTCATGAACGCCGCGGACTAGGGAGACACGATGACCGCCACCATTTCCAACACCGAGACGCGCGCCGAGCGCCACGTCACCGTCTTCGTCGACCGCTGCGCCGGTTGCCAGGAGTGCGTCATCCGCTGTCCGGCCGGGGCACTCTCGATGGAGCCGGTTTCCTGGACCGCCATCGCGAACGACGCCGCGTGCGTGGGCTGTCGCCAGTGCGAGCGCACGTGCCCCTTCTCGGCGATCACGGTCGAGGGACCGCTCGCCGTCTCGGAGCGCTACGACCCGCCGATCCACCAGCCCGTCGAACTGCGCGGCAACGTTGAGGAGACGCGTCAGGGCTACGACACCTGGGAGGAGGCGATCGCCGAGGCGAACCGCTGCCTGGCGTGTCCCGACCCCACCTGCATGCGCGGCTGCCCCGCGCACAACGACATCCCCCAGTTCGTCGCCGCGGTACGCGACCACGACCTCGAGCGGGCCCACGCGATCCTGCGCCGCACGACCGTGATCCCCGACATCTGCAGTCGTGTGTGCAACCAGGCCGCGCAGTGCGAGGGTGCGTGCACGTGGTCCCTCGCCGGCGGGGTGCCCGTGGCGGTCGGCCGGCTCGAGCGGTTCATCGCCGATCACGCGCCGGTTCCCGCGCCCACGCTCGCCCAGTCCGATGACCCGATCTCGGTGGGCATCATCGGTTCGGGTCCCGCCGGCATCGGCGCCGCCTGGGACCTCATCGAGGCCGGCGCGTCGGTCACCGTCTACGAGAAGGACGACACCGCTGGCGGACTGCCCGTCTGGGGCATGCCCGACTTCACCCTGCCCGACGAGGTCGCGGCGCGCCCGTGGCACCAGTTGGTCGAGGCGGGTGTCGACCTGCGGCTTAACACCCCAATCCCAGCCGACTCGATCGACCAGCTGCTGACGGTCCACGACGCGGTCGTGGTCGCCCACGGGGCGGGCGTACCGATCCGTCTGCCGGTGCCCGGGGCGGATCTCGAGGGGGTCGTAGACGCCACAATGTTCCTGAAGGCCGCCAAGGCCGCGATGATGCCCGGCGGTGACGCCGCGGCCCTGCGCGCCGAACTCGGTGTCGGTGAGCGGCGCGGCGCGCGGGTCCTCGTCCTCGGCGCTGGCAACACCGCGATGGACGTGGCGCGCATGGCGCGCCGCCTCGGTCTCGAGGCGACCTGCGTCGACTGGCTGGACGAGCGCTTCGCACTCGCTCGGCCCGACGAGCTGTCCGAGGCGCGTCACGAGGGTGTCGAGGTGCGCTTCTTGCGTACGCTCACCGCGCTCGAGGGTGACGGTCGTGTGCAACGCGCCCAGCTCGCCCACACGGTCCAGCCCGAGCGCACGAAGCAGCCGACGGTGCTCAAGACCGTCCCCGACGTCCTGGACGTCGACCTGGTGGTGATGGCCATGGGGTACCGGCTCGACGCGACCTTCCGTGAGGTACTGCCCTCACTGCCGGTCACGAAGCGCCACGTCGGCCTCGCGCACGGTCGCTGGACGGCGTCGGGCATCTTGAAGAACCCGGCTTCGGCCTACAACCACCACAGCCCGGTCGGTTCGCTCGCCCTGGACCGTGAGGTCGGCCTCTGGGCCGCGACCCTACCCCAGCGCGATCGCGTCTGGGTCGCGGGCGACGCGCTCACGGGTCCGGCGACGGTGGTCGAGGCGATGGCCCAAGGTCGACGTGCGGCGCGCTCGATCATCGACGCACACCCCGCCCGGCCGGACCGCTCCGCGGACTTCCGCGCTGACCACCAGCCCCGCATCCTCATCGCCTACGCGTCCGCCGGCGGTACGACCGCCGCGCTCAGCCAGGCAATCGCCGACGGCCTCGGTCTCGCGGGGGCGCGCGTCAGCGTGAAGCCCGTGGGTCAGGTCGGAGCGAAGGATCTCGCCGCCGCCGACGCGATCGTGCTCGGCACGTGGGTCGAGGGGCTGGTCGTGGCCAAGGTCCGTCCGGCCAAGGCCATGCGCGACTGGCTGGCGTCGACGCCGAACCTCGGGGCCAAGCCCGTGGCGACGTTCTGCACCTTCGCGGTCAACCCGCGTGGTGCGAGCGACGAGTTGGGTGAGCTCGTGGCCCGCGCGGGGGGCACGGTCGTGACCTCGGAGGTCTTCGGACCCCACGACCGTGGCGACGGCGCCCGGCTGCACCCGACCAAGCCCGAGGCGTTCGCGAACCGTATCGCGGCGCGGGTCATCACGAGGGTGGCGGCAGTAGTCGCCTGATGGTCGGGGGCCCGGCGCACGGGCCCCCACCGTCGGGTCGAATCGTCGCCCGTCACTCGCTTTCGAGCGCGCGCGCGAGGCGGCGCAGGAATGAGCGCACGGTGGAGCGCGCGAGGCGCACCATGACGGCGTCGTCGAGGGCGTGGCCGGCCCGCCCGAGCGGCGGCCGGTAGCGCCCGACGATGGTCAGCTCACTGCGTTCGGGGTCGAGCTCGGCGACCTGCAACGTGCCGACGAGGCGCGGGAAGAGTCCCGAAGGTCCGGTCGCCTCCCATCGGATGGCGATGGCCACGCCCTCACTGGTCTCGACGGGCTCGCCGAGGCGCACGGCGACGGTCTTGGCGAGCCAACCCGCCGCGCCGGGACCGACGCGCACGAGGATCGCCTCGGCATCGTCGCGCGCGGCGTCGAGGTGGGGGATCAGCCACGCACCACCGCTGGTCATCCGTTCGGTGATCCGTGCGACCGGTCGCTCGACGTGCACCGTGTCGCTGACCTCCACCGTGTCATTGGTGTTGTGGCGATGGCCGATGACGTGGTACTCGCCCGCGGTGATCGCGCGGTCGCGCTCGAGCAGGGTCGCGAGCGTCGTCGAGGCCAACTCGGCGCGCATCGCCGAGGTCGCGGCGCTCCAGGTCTCGTGGATCGGGCACACCGATTCCCACTGGCAGGGGTCGTCCCCGAGCACGCAGGTGTCCGACTCGAGGGGTCCCTCGCCGGCCTCGACGATCTCGAGCAGCGTGATCTCGGCCGGTGGGCGCGTCAGGCGATAGCCGCCGTTGGCGCCGAAGAACGAGGTGGCGATCCCGGCCTGGACGAGGTCACCGAGGATCTGGGAGACGAACGTGCGCGGCACGCCCATCTCGACGGACACCTGGCGCAGCTTCGTCGGCGCTGGCGCGTCGAAACCGCTCGCGAGACACAGGGCCGATCGCACCACGTAGTCGCCCCGCTTGGAGAGTTTCAACTTCATTGGGCAAGGTTATCGGCGCACCTGACGTGTGGCGTGAGACCACACGACTGCCTGAGAAGGGGTTCAGCGTGGGGTGTTGGGGTCCCGGGCGGGTTCGCGCGGGCCGAGCACCTCGGCCAAGACGCGCTCGAGGTCCTCGCGCAGTTCGAGGTCGGCGCGGTTGGCCACGATCGTCGAGCGAACGGCGACCGCGAACGCTACGGCGATCGCCGCGACGACGAGCATCGAGACGACGATGCCCACGGCCGCCACGAAACCAATCACCGAACCCATGTCTCCATGCTCGGCTACCGCGACGGCGAGCGAAACCCGGATTCCACGCCCGCGGTTCGCCAATTCCACGGGCGCGTGCGTGGATCTACGGTGGCGACGGGTGGCCCGAGGTCCCACTATTGTCGGTCAATGAGCGAGATTCTCGACGCGGTGCGCGGGGGTGCCGACCAGGCGGCCCTGACTTCGACGCCCCTACCCGCAATGACCCGGGCGGTCTTCGTACGGCGTGATGAGCAAGAGATGTTCGACGGTATGGCGTCGCGCGACAAGGACCCGCGGGCGAGTCTGCACGTGGACGAGGTCCCGCTGCCCGAGTACGCGCCCGACGAGGTGGTCATCGTCGTGATGGCCTCGTCGATCAACTTCAACACGGTCTGGACGAGCATCTTCGAGCCGCTGTCGACCTTCGGCTTCCTCGACCGGCTCGGCAAGGAGTCCTACTGGGGCGCCCGTCACGCCCTCGACTATCACGTGATCGGCTCTGACGCGTCGGGCGTGATCGTGCGGGTGGGTTCGGCCGTGCGCAACTGGAAGGTCGGCGACGAGGTGACGGTGCACTGCAACTACGTCGACGACCAGGACCCCTCGAGCCACGACGACTCGATGCTCGGCGCGCACCAGCGGATCTGGGGCTTCGAGACGAACTTCGGCGGACTCGCCGACCTGTCCATCGTCAAGGCCAACCAGCTCATGCCCAAACCCACGCACCTCACGTGGGAAGAGGCCGCGGTGAACGCGCTCACCAACTCCACCGCGTACCGCATGCTGGTCTCGCGCAACGGCGCCCCGGTCACCCAGGGTGACAAGGTGCTGATCTGGGGCGCGTCGGGTGGGATCGGGTCTTTCGCGGTCCAGCACGTGCTCAACTCCGGCGCCACGCCGATCGGGGTGGTCTCGAGCGCGGCCAAAGCGGCGACCCTGCGCGAGCTCGGCTGTCAGTACGTCATCAACCGAGCCGAGAAGGACTACCGCTTCTGGAAGGACGAGCACACCCAGGACGAGACCGAGTGGCGCCGTCTCGGCAAGGACATCCGCGCGCTCGTGGGTGAGGACCCCGACATCGTCTTCGAGCACCCGGGTCGCTCCACCATGGGCGCGAGCGTCTTCGTCGCCAAGCGCGGCGGGACGATCGTGACCTGCGCGGCGACGACGGGGTACATGGTCGAGTACGACAACCGGCACCTGTGGATGCGACTCAAGACGATCAAGGGCTCGCACTTCGCCAACTACCGCGAGGCCTGGGCCGCGAACCAGACGATCGTGGACGGCCACGTCGTGCCGCCGCTTTCGGCGGTCTTCCCACTCGAGCAGGCGGGCGAGGCGACCTACGAGATGCACCACAACCGCCACGAGGGCAAGGTCGGCATCCTGTGTGCCGCCACCCGCGAGGGGCTCGGGGTCTCCAACCCCGAGCTGCGCGCCGCGGTGGGCGAGAAGCGCCTCACCATCTTCCGACGACACGACCAGGAGTAGCCATGGACTCGATGCTCACCGAGATAGACCACGTCGCGATCGCCGTCAACGACCTCGAGGCCGCGATCGCCTGGTACGAGTCGACCTTCGCCGCGTCGGTGGTGCACCGCGAGGTCGTTGAGTCCGACGGGGTCGCCGAGGCGCTGATCCAGGTGGCCGACAGCTACGTCCAGCTCCTCACCCCCACGCGCGAGGACTCGCCGGTGGCGAAGTTCCTCGCCAAGCGGGGCGAGGGACTGCACCACGTGGGCTATCGCGTGCGCGACTGCGCGCAGGCCCTCGAGGCGGTTCGCGCCGCCGGCGGGCGCGTGATCGACGCCGCACCGCGGCCCGGCTCACGGGGCACCACGGTGGCCTTCGTGCACCCGAGCGCCTCCTTCGGCACCCTCGTCGAGCTGGTCCAGGACGGCTCGGGCCACTGAAATACCCTCGGCGCGGCAATCCTCTGATGGGACCCGCGCGGGGTGGGTAGCCTAGCCAGCTATGGAACATTCGATGGCCCAACGATTGAGCGACCTGGCCGCGCGCAAGGACCAGGCGCGCACCGCGGGCGGTGAGCCGGCCCTCGAGCGCCACCGCGCCAAGGGCAAGCTGACCGCGCGCGAACGCATCGAGTACCTCCTCGACGAGGACTCCTTCCAGGAGCTCGACATGCTGACCCGACACATCGCCTCGGGCATGGGCCTCGAGGAGAACCGCCCCTACACCGACGGCGTGATCACCGGCTACGGCACCATCGACGGCCGTAAGGTCTGCGTCTACAGCCAGGACTTCACCGTCTTCGGCGGCGCGCTCGGTGAGACCCACGGCGCCAAGATCCACAAGATCATGGACCTGGCGACGTCCATGGGACTGCCGGTGATCGGGCTCAACGACGGCGCCGGTGCGCGCATCCAAGAGGGTGTCGCGGCGCTCAACGCCTACGGCGGAATCTTCCGCCGTAACGCCGCTGCCTCGGGGGTCATCCCGCAGGTCTCGGTGATCCTCGGACCCTGCGCCGGGGGTGCGGTCTACTCGCCGGCCCTGACCGACTTCATCTTTATGGTGAAGGACACGAGTCACATGTTCATCACCGGTCCCGATGTCGTTCGCACCGTCACCGGTGAGGTGGTGACCCTCGAGGAGCTCGGGGGTGCCCAGACCCACGCCACCAAGTCGGGCGTCGCCAACTTCGTGATGCCCGACGAGAAGAGCGTCCTCGACGAGGTCCGCTACCTGCTCTCGTTCCTGCCCTCCAACAACATGGAGGAGCCACCGCGGATCATGTCGGGTGACCCCGCGGACCGCTCGTGTGACTCGCTGCGCGACCTGCTGCCGAAGTCATCGAACCAGCCCTACGACATGAAGAAGGTCATCGCGGCGGTCGTTGACGACGGCGACTACCTCGAGGTGCACGCCAACTACGCCCAGCAGGTGACGTGCGGCTTCGCCCGTGTCGACGGACACACCGTCGGCATCGTCGGCAACCAGCCAGCCGTGCTCGCGGGCGTGCTCGACATCGCCTCGAGTGAGAAGGCGGCGCGCTTCGTGCGTACGTGCGACGCGTTCAACGTGCCCATCATCACCTTCGTCGACGTGCCCGGGTTCATGCCCGGCGTCGACCAGGAGTACGGCGGGATCATCCGCCACGGCGCGAAGCTGCTCTACGCGTTCTGTGAGGCCACGGTGCCGCGCATCTCGGTGATCACCCGCAAGGCCTACGGCGGGGCCTACGTGGTCATGAACTCGAAGTCCATCGGGGCCGACCTGGTCTTCGCCTGGCCGACCGCCGAGCTCGCGGTGATGGGGTCCTCGGGGGCGGTGGAGATCGTGCACCGACGCGACCTGCTCGAAGCGGCCGACCCCAACGCGCGTCGCACCGAGCTCATCGACGAGTACGAGGAGCGCTACGCGACGCCCTACATCGCCGCCGAGCGGGGCTTCGTCGACGACGTCATCGACCCGGCCGACACCCGTCGCGTGCTCGCCCGTTCGCTCGACCTGCTGCGTTCCAAGCGCGAGGAGCTGCCCAAGCGCAAGCACGGGAACGTCCCGCTTTGAGCCACGGCCTCGTCCCACGCCCGGGTCCCACCCCGGCCGAGGTCGCCGCGGTGAGCGCCGCGTTCAGCGTGCTCGCGGCCGCGCGCCCCGCCGTTGAGGGCGGGCGGGTTCCGGCCTGGCGCTTCTCGGGCCGCTGGTTCAACGCGGGGCGCTACGCCAACCGGCGCCCCATCGTCAGCCACTAGTCAGCCGTCGACTCCACGATCTCGAGTAGATCACCCATGATCGCCTCCAGGGAGAAGTCCTTGGGGGTGTAGACGGCGGCGACCCCCGCCTCGCGCAGCCGTTGGGCGTCGGCCTCGGGCACGATGCCCCCGACGACCACTGGCACACTCACGCCCGCGGCGGCCAGGCCGTCGAGGATCCGTGGCACGAGCGCGAGGTGAGATCCCGAGAGCAGCGAGACCCCGACGATGTCGACGTCCTCGTCGCGCGCGACGGCCACGATCTCCTCGGGACTGAGCCGGATGCCCTGGTAGACGACCTCGAAGCCGGCGTCGCGGGCCGCAACCGCGATCTGTTCGGCGCCGTTGGAGTGCCCGTCGAGACCGGGCTTGGCCACGAGGAGTTTGGGCGGCGAGCCGCGACGCTCGGCTAGGGCTCGCGAACGCGCCACCAACGCGGCGAAGCCAGCGGCACGCTGCCCGACGCCGGCGCGCACCCCGGTGGGGGCGCGGTACTCGCCGAAGACTCCGCGAAGGCAGTTGGCCCATTCGCCCGTCGTGCCGCCGGCGCGCGCGAGGGCCATCGAGGGCACCATGACGTTGTCAACGGGATCGTCACTGGTGACCACCCGCGCGAGCTCGGCGAGGGCCGCCTGGACCGCGGCCTCGTCGCGCTGGGCGCGCCAGGTGACGACGTCTTCGACCAGCTGGCGTTCGACGTCGGGGTCCACGGTGAGGATGGCTGCGTCGAGGTCGCTCGTGAGTGGCGACGGGGCGGTCTCGGTGAACCGGTTGACGCCGACGACGACCTGTTCGCCCGACTCGATGCGTGCGACCCGCTCGGCCTGGCTGGCGACGAGCCGTGCCTTCAGTTCCTCAACGGCCGCGAAGGCACCCCCGAGCTCGAGCACGTCGTCGAGTTCGGCGCGCGCCGCCGCGGTGAGCTCGCGGACCTTGGCGTCCATGACGATGGAGCCCGCGAAGAGGTCGGGGTACTCGAGCAGGTCGCTCTCGAAGGCGAGGACCTGCTGGAGGCGAAGGCTCCACTGCTGGTCCCACGGGCGCGGCAGCCCGAGGGCCTCGTTCCACGCCGGCAGCTGCACGGCGCGCGCGCGGGCGTCGCCCGAGAGGGTGACGCCGAGCATCTCGAGCACGATGCGCGCGACGTTGTTCTCGGGCTGCTGCTCGGTCAGCCCGAGCGAGTTCACCTGGACCCCGTAGCGGAAGCGGCGTTTGGCGGGGTCCTCAACCCCGTAGCGGGTGCGACAGATCTCGTCCCACATCGCGGTGAAGGCTCGCATCTTGGCGATTTCCTCTACGAAGCGCACGCCGGCGTTGACGAAGAACGAGATGCGCCCGACGACGCTCGCCATCGCCTCGGGCGCGACCTTGCCCGAAGCGGCGACCGCGTCGAGGACGTCGATCGCGGTCGCGAGGGCGTAGGCGATCTCCTGGACGGGCGTCGCCCCGGCCTCTTGGAGGTGGTAACTGCAGACGTTGATCGGGTTCCACTTGGGCACGTGGGCCTCGGCGAAGGCGATCATGTCGACGATCAAGCGCTTCGACGGTTCGGGGGCGAAGATGTAGGTCCCGCGGCTCAGGTACTCCTTGACGATGTCGTTCTGGGTCGTGCCCGCGAGCTGGGCGAGGTTCGCGCCCTGCTCCTCGGCGAGCACGAGGTAGAGCGACCACAACCACGCGGCCGTGGCGTTGATCGTCATCGAGGTGTTCATCTCGTCGAGGGGTAGGCCCTCGAAGAGCTGGCGGACGTGGCCGAGGTGCGCCACGGGCACGCCCACCTTGCCGACCTCACCCGCGGCGTTCTTGTCGTCGGGGTCGTAACCGGTCTGGGTCGGCAGGTCGAAGGCGATGGAGAGCCCGGTCTGGCCCTTGGCGAGGTTGGCGCGGAACAACTCGTTCGAGGCCCGGGCCGTCGAGTGGCCCGAGTAGGTGCGCATCACCCAGGGCTTGGATCGCTCGCTCATCGGCGGGGGTAGTCGTAGAAGCCGCGTCCGGCCTTGCGACCGAGTCGCCCGGCGGTCACCATTCGGCGCAGGGTGGGCACGGGGGCGAAGTTGGGATCGGCGAACTCGGTGTAGAGCGCCTCGAGGATGGCGAGGGAGGTGTCCAGCCCGACCAGGTCGAGCAGGGCGAAGGGACCCATCGGGAAGCCGCAGCCGCCCTTCATGGCCACGTCGATCCCCTCCATCGTGGCCACGCCCTGTTCCAGGAGTCGCACGGCGTTGTTGAGGTAGGGGAAGAGCAGGGCGTTCACCACGAACCCGGCCTGGTCCTTCACGACGACGGCGTCCTTGCCGCATCGGGTCACGAAATCCACCACGTAGTCGATCGTCTCGTCGCTCGCCGACAGCGGACGCACGATCTCCACGAGTGACATCACCGGGGCCGGGTTGAAGAAGTGCACGCCGCAGACGCGCTCGGGTCGCGAGGTCTCCATGGCGAGGTCGATCACCGACAGGGTCGAGGTGTTGGTCGCGAGGATCGCGTCGGGTCGCACCACGTGGTCGAGCTCGTTGAAGAGCACGCGCTTCACGTCCATGTCCTCGACGACCGACTCGATGACCAGTTCACAGTCCGCGAGGTCGGCGAGCTCGGTCGTGACCGCGACGCGCGCGTGCAGTGCGGCGGCGTCGGCGGCGTCGCGCGTGCCGCGCTCGACCTGGCGGGCGAGCGAGCGGTCGAGCCCCACGAGCAGCGCGTCGGCGCTCGCCTGATTGCGGCTGCGTACGATCACGCTCGCCCCCGTGGCGGCGACCACCTCGGCGATGCCGCTACCCATGATGCCCGACCCCAAGACGCCGATGGTTCGCAAGTTCATTGCTGGATAGTAGTTCTCGGTCGTCTCGGTGGGATACTCGACACGTGACCACGCTCGTCGCCGGCTCGCTGCGCGCCTTCATCGACACCATGGCAAGCGAACTCGAGGGCGCGTCGGTGGTGGTCGTCCCGACCGCCGCCGCCTTCGTCGGCGCCGTGCAGGCGGCGCTCGAGATCGCCACCGCGCTCGAGCCGACCGGGGCCGACGTGGAGGCGCTGATGGTGCTCGACCGCGCCGGTGCTCACGAGACCGCCCTGGCCGAACGCGTCGCGCGCGCCGACTTCGTGGTGTTGAGCGACGGGGCGGCGCTGCACGCGAGAGCGGTGTGGCGAGACAGCGCCTTCGGCGACTCGCTCGCCGGGGCGCGACTCGTCGCGATCGGGTCGGTGGCGACGGTGCTCGGGAGGGTGATGATCGACCCACGCGGTGGCGCACCGACTATCGGGCTCGGCTACCGGCGCGGGGCGGTCCTCACGGTCCCCGCGACGTCCGAGCAGCTCGAACGGACCCGCCGGCTGCTCGCGGGCGACGAGCCACTGGTGGTCGTGGGCGCGCGAGGCGTCCTCGCCGAGTCAGACGGGCGCTGGCGCATCGTCGTCACCGACGACGTCGAGGTGACCAACGGTGACCTCGGGACCAGCCTGGATTAGGACTCGCTGATCGTCACCGACTCGATGACGACCCGCTCGCGGGGCTTGCCCGACGGCGAGCCGACGTCGTTGATGGCGGCGACCACGTCGAGGCCCTTGACGACCTTGCCGAAGAGTGCGTAGAGCGGTGGGAGCCGGACGCCGTCGGGACCCGAGATGACGAAGAACTGGCTGCCGTTGGTGTTGGGGCCGGCGTTGGCCATCGCGAGCGACCCGAGCTCGTAGCGACCAGCCTTGGGCAGTTCGTCCTCGAACCGGTAGCCGGGTCCGCCACTGCCGCTACCCGTGGGATCGCCGCCCTGGAGGACGAAACCGGGGATGATGCGGTGAAAGACGATGCCGTCGAAGTAGTGCCAGCGCGCGAGGAAGACGAAACTGTTGACCGTCTTTGGGGCCGCGAGCGGGTCCAGGGCGATCTCGAGGGTGCCCAGGGAGGTCACCATCGTCGCGCCGTAGGTCTTGGCCGGGTCGATGATCATCGGCGGCGCCGCGTCGAAGTGCTGACGCTGGGCACTGGAGCCGTCGGGGTTGGGGATGAGGTCGCTCATGATCGCTCGCTTCGCTGGTGGTTGGTTAACTGATCTTCAAGAGGTCGATGACGAAGACGAGGGTGTCGTTCGCCGCGACGCCGCCGCCACGGGCCACCGAGCCGTAGCCGAGGGCCGGCGGCAGGATGAGCTCGCGGCGTCCGCCGACGCGCATGCCGACGAGACCCTTGTCCCAGCCCGTGATCACCTGGCCGGCGCCGAGGGTGAAGGTGAAGGGCTTCGCGGTCCAGGACGACTGGATGACCTTACGCGTCGAGTAGGTCGCGAGGACGTACTGCACGGTGAGGGACTGACCGTCCTTCGCGGCCGGACCGGTGCCGGTGATGAGGTCGCTCATCTCGGGCGTGGTGGGCGGGGGACCCGCGGGCACGACGACGGTCGGCGCCTTGCCGAAGGTTCCCGCGGGCGAGGGGCTCGCCACGGGGGCGAAGTGCACCGGCGCCGCGCTCGTCGTGGTCGTGGTCGTGGGCGCGGTGGTGGTCGTGGTCGGGGCCGCGGCCACCGTGCTCGTCGTGGTCGGTGTGGAATTGCCACGGAACAGCAGGGCCGCCGAGACGATGATCGCGATCGCGACGACGACCACGATCGACGTGCGCTGGATGGTCTTGCGCCGCTTCGCGGCGCGTTGCTGGGCCTCAATCTTTTGGCGACGGGCCGCCTTCTGTCGCTCTCGCTTTGCAGTTGCCATGGGTGCGACATTAGTTGGCCCACGAACGGTCGCCCGCCGGTCAACTATCGTTGCGGCATGGCACTGGTGGTCCAGAAGTACGGCGGCACCTCGGTCGGTGACGCCGAGCGAATCCGTGCCGTCGCTGATCACGTGGCCCGTACGCGCGCCGCGGGCAACGACGTCGTGGTCGTCGTCTCGGCGATGGGTAAGTTCACCGACGACCTGATCCGCTTGGCCGACGACGTCTCGCCGACCCGGCCGCCGCGGGAGCTGGACATGTTGCTCACCGCCGGCGAGCGCATCTCGATGGCGCTGGTCTCGATGGCATTGGCGGCCCGCGGCGTCGACTCGGCGTCCTTCACGGGTTCCCAAGCCGGGATCATCACCGACACCGACCACACCAGGGCCAAGATCCTCGAGATGCGGCCCGACCGGATCCGCGAGGCGCTCGACGCGGGTCTCGTCCCGGTCGTCGCCGGTTTCCAGGGGGTGTCGACGGAACGCGACATCACGACCCTCGGCCGCGGCGGTTCGGACGTGACGGCGGTGGCGCTCGCCGCGGCGTTGAAGGCCGACGTCTGTGAGATCTACACCGACGTGACCGGCGTCTTCTCGGCTGACCCGCGCGTGGTCTCGAGCGCCCGGCGCCTCCCCAAGGTGTCCTTTGACGAGATGCTCGAGATGGCGGCGACCGGTGGCCGCGTGCTGATGCTGCGCTCGGTCGAGTTCGCGCGTCGGCACCAGGTGCCGCTGCACGTCCGTTCGAGTTTCACCTGGGAGCCAGGTACCTGGATCGTTGAGGAGGACCCCACCATGGAAGATGCAGTCGTCTCGGCCGTGACCGACGACACCTCGGAGGCCAAGATCACGGTGGGCGGCGTCCCCGACCGTCCCGGCATCGCCGCGCACCTGTTTCGCGCGCTCGCGGACCGCTCCATCAACGTCGACATGATCGTCCAGAACACCGGTGCCAACGGACTGACCGACATCTCCTTCACCGTGGCGATGACCGACCTCGACGCCGCACGCGACGCCTGCATGACGGTCAAAGAGGAGATCGGTGCGGCCGAGGTGACCACCGACGACAAGATCGGTCGCGTCACCATCGTGGGCGCCGGCATGAAGTCGAGCCCCGGCATCACGGCCTTGATGTTCGAGACGCTCTCGGCCAACGGGATCAACATCGAGATGATCTCGACCAGTTCGATCCGCATCTCGTGTGTCGTGCGCGCCGACCGCGTGGCCGAGGCTGTTCGGTACCTGCACACCGCGTTCGGACTCGACGCGTCGTAGTCCTAGACTTTCGCCATGCGAATTGCGATTGTTGGTGCCACGGGACAGGTCGGGACGGTCATGCGCGCCATCCTGCGCGAACGGAACTTCCCCGTCGACGAGATCAGATTCTTCGGTTCGTCGCGCTCCGCCGGGACCACCCTGGACTGGAACGGGTCGGCGATCGTCGTCGAGGACGCCGCCACGGCAGACTTCACCGGCATCGACGTCGCGTTGATGTCGTCGGGGGCGACCGCCTCCAAGGCACTCAGCCCTCGCATCGCCGCGGCCGGGGCCATCGTCATCGACAACTCCTCGGCCTGGCGGATGGACCCCGATGTCCCACTCGTCGTGCCCGAGGTGAACGCGCACGCGCTCGCCTCGATCCCTAAGGGCATCGTGGCCAACCCCAACTGCACCACGATGGCCGCGATGCCGGTACTCAAGCCGTTGCACGCCGCCGCGGGACTGGTCTCACTGGTGGTCGCCACCTACCAGGCGGTCAGCGGCGCCGGGCGAGAGGGCGTGGACGAGCTCTTCGACGAACTCGAGTCGTCGCGCGACCGCGACGCGCGCGTGCTCACCTTCGACGGGTCGGCGCTGCCGCTCGGACCCGGGGTGAAGTTCCCCGTGACCATCGCCCACAACGTGGTGCCTATGGCGGGCTCGTACGTGAATGACGGCTCGGGCGAGACCGGCGAGGAGCAGAAGCTGCGCGACGAGAGCCGCAAGATCCTCGAGATCCCGGGTCTGCTCGTGGACGCGACGTGCGTGCGCGTGCCCGTCTTCACCGGGCACTCACTCGCGATCACCGCGAGTTTCGCCCGTCCCATCACGCCCGATGAGGCGATCACCCTGCTCGATGGTGCGCCGGGTGTCGTGCTCGAAGACGTGCCCACACCCCGGCTCACGGCCGGACGTGACCCGAGCTACGTCGGGCGCATCCGGCGCGCCGAGACCGTCGCGAACGGACTCTCGCTGTTCGTGGCGGGCGACAACCTACGCAAGGGGGCGGCGCTCAACGCGGTCCAGATCGCCGAGGCCTGGGCGGCAGCCTCGGTCTGATCAGTCAGCGCCGTCTCGCCCGACCTGGCGTCGTGCGAGGTTGACGCAGTGGTCGCCGAAGCGCTCGTAGAAGCGCGCGAGCAGCGCGACCTCGACCGCCACGGGCAGGGCCATCGAGCCCGACACCAGCTCTGCCGTGAGCGCCACGTGGAGTTCGTCCAGTTCGTCGTCGATGTCCTCGATGGCACCCGTCGCCTCGAGTTTGCCGTCAATCACCACGTCGGTCGCCTCGCGCCAGATCGTGGAGGCGACCTCGCCCATGCGCTCGATGAGCCCACGACTGCGCGGGGACATCTCGGTGCCGAGCCCGCGCGCCGCGCGTCGCGCGATGTGCTCGGCGAGGTCGCCGTTACGTTCGACCTCGGGCAGTACCCGCAGCAGGGTCAGCAGGGTCCGGCGCGTCTCGACGGACAGCCCGTCGCTCTGGAGCAGTTGCGACTCGACGCTGGCGACGATCTCGTTGACCAGGGTGTCGATCGCGTCGTCGCGCTCGACGACCTGCTTGGCCAGCTCCCGGTCGCCCGCGAGCAACGAATGGGTCGCCTCGGCCATGGCCTCACCGACCAAGGCGAACACCCGCACGATCGACTGGTGCATCGCCGGGCTCGACGACGCGGGCACGATCGGGGTCGTGATGGGGGTGCGGTGCGAGAAGCCGAAGCGCCGATTCATCGGCCCAGGCTACCGCCGTGTCACGGCCGTTCCCTATGGTTGGGGCACGAGGAGGTGTCATGGTCGAAGTCGTGAGTGCGGTGGTCGGATTGTTGGTGGGGGTGCTCGCCACCGTGGTGTGGTCGGCCCGCCGTGTCCAGACGGTGCGCGACGAACTCGCTGCGTCGCGCGCGACGCTGGCGGTGCGTGAGAGCGAGCTCGCGAACGCCCGTGAGGTCGCCGAGCGAGAGCGACTCGAGCACGACACCGCGATGGCCGAGGCCGAGTCCCAGTTCGAGAGTCTCTCGCGGCGGGTCCTCGCCCAGACGATGGAAGCCTTCAACCAGTCCCAGACCGAGGTCCAGCGCGAGCGCGACGCTCGGCTCGACACCACGCTCAAGCCCCTGCGCGACGCGCTCGACGCCTATCAGCGCAACCTCACCACGTTTGACAAGGAGCACGTCGGCGCATTGGCCGCGGTGCGTCAGAGCGCGGACCAACTCCTCGAGGCCCAACAGCGCACGCAGGCCGAGACCCAGCGGCTCAACCAGTTGCTCGGGCGCTCGAGTCAGCGCGGCCACTGGGGCGAGGTGCAACTGGCCAACGTCTTGCGCGCGTCGGGCCTCGTCGAGGGCCTCGACTTCCAGTTACAGGTCTCGGCCGTCTCGGACGCGGGGCGGGTGCGGCGACCCGACTGTGTGGTGACCCTGCCCAACGGGCGCGTCGCAATCGACGCGAAGTTCCCGTTCGACCGCTTCGAGGAGGCGGTGTCGGCGGCCGAGCCGGACGTTCGCGAGGCCCTCTACCGCGAACACGCTCAGGCCCTGCGCGGCCACGTGAAGACGCTGCGCGAGAAATCGTACTGGGAGGTGGTGGGACCGTCGCCCGAGTTCGTGGTCTGTTTCGTGCCCAGTGACGCCGCGGTCACCGCGGCCTTCAGCGTGGACGTCGAGTTGCACGCCTACGCGACCCGTGAGCGGGTCTTGATCGCCGGACCGACGAACCTGCTCGCGCTGCTCTGGTCGGTGCAGATGGTGTTGCGCCAACACGAGGTGGCGGTCAACGCCGAGGAGATCCTGCGCGTCGCCGAGACGGTCTACGACCGGATCCGAGTGGTCGCGGGGCCGATCGAGTCGGTGGGCAAGGCCCTCAACGACGCGACCAAGGCCTACAACAAGATGATCTCCTCGGTGGAGAGCCGTCTGATCCCCGCCGCGCGCACGATGCGGCGCCTGCGCGTCGCCTCGGCGGCGAAACCGGTACCCGACCTGGCTGAGGTGACGACCCTGGCCGCCGGGCTCGACCCCCAGCGTTGGGGGATCGACCCGTCGGCACCCCCGGACCTGGCGAGCGTGGAGATCCTCGAGCTGGAGTCCGACGAGCTCGACTCACAGGAAGTCGACACGGCTGGGTTCGAACCCGAGAACGTGGACCCCACCGGTCGAGACGAGTAGCCCAGTGAGTAAGTTGGAGCGTCGTGGCCCGTACTCGCGCACAGCGCCGTCGCTACCAGGTGCTCGTGACCCTCGCGCTCGTCGCCACGGTGCTGGTGCTCGTTTTCGCCAACGACGTCACCCAGGCGGCGCACCAGGCCCGATCGCCTCGGCGTAGCGAGAACCGGAGCTTCGGTGCCCTCGCCAATCGACTCATCAGCCAGGAGAACGCGGACGACGCTCGTCTCGTCTACCTGCTCGAGCACGGCGGGACACTGAGTCGGTCCGTCCTGCTCGCCCGTCTGCTCCAGATCGCCCAACAGTTGCCGTCCTGGGCTAACGACGCGAGACTGCTGCGGCGCCCGAGTATCGCCCACGGGCTCAACTCGACGATCGCCGACCTCACGACCCAGCGGGTCAACGATGACGCGACGATCCTCGACACGCTCGCGCAGGCCCTGCACCTGCCCTGGACGCCAGTCGCGACGGTCGCCCAGTCGTGGGTGAGCGCCCAGCAGTCGCTCGTCCAGAGCGCCACCACCTGGTCGGTGGCGCGCTGGGGCCTCGTCCGCGAGCCGGGCCTGGTGCATCTGGACGCGCTGAGCGACGCGTTGGCCACGGTGCCGTTTCGAACCGCGGTCTCCGCGCTCAGCTCGTCGCCTTCCTTGGTGCTCACACGGGGGATCGGTATCACGGCGGTCGCGGTGACGCCCGCCCCGCTCCCCGCTCCCGCCGGCCAGCTGCTCCTGGCACCGGTCACGTCGGTCCACCTCGCGGTGACCGTCACCAACGCCGCGGTCGACACCCAGCCGGTGAGCCTCACGGTGACCGTGACCCCGACCGGCAGGCTCGGCACCGCGCAGCACCAGGTGATGACGGCGACCCTCGGCCCACTCGGCTCCTACGGGTTCGTCCTGCACGACCTCGCGACCGTGCCGAGCGAGCACTTCACGTTACGCATCGTGGCCGGCGGAGCGCCCAGCGGCCGGGGGTGGTCGACCACCCGGAGCTATCAGGTCACGATGGCGCCCTCGGGTGCCGGGGGCTGATTTGACGGCGCCGACGTTGACCTAATGTGAACGAGGGCCATTAAGGAAGTGAGGAACCGTGACCGAGTCAATTACTGTGACCGACAATCGGACGGGTGAAGTTCACGAGATCCCGATCAACAATGGCGGCGTCGCCGCGAAGGATTTCCAGAAGGCAGTGCCGGGCGTCTGGTTCTTCGACCCGGGTTTCATGGCAACCGCCGCCGCGGAGTCCGCGATCACGTACCTCGACGGTGACGCCGGCATCCTGCGCTACCGCGGCTACCCGATCGAGCAGCTCGCCGAGAAGTCGACGTACCTCGAGGTCGCCTACCTGCTCAACTACGGTGAACTGCCGACCCCCGAGCAGTTCGAGGTCTGGAAGCGCGAGGTCACGTACCACACCTTCATCCACGAGAACGTGCGCAAGCGGTTCCTCGAGGGCTTCAACTACGACGCCCACCCGATGGGCATGCTGGTCTCGGCGGTCGCCGCGCTGTCGACGTACTACAAGGACGCCAAGGTCCTCTCGGACCCCGAGGTCCTGCACAAGCAGGTGGTGCGCC
>JAKBGV010000079.1 GCA_021837305.1 Actinomycetes bacterium | reverse complement strand
GCCTCGAAACTCAGTGTCTTGTCAGTGCCCGATAGCGGGCGGCTTACGCGAATCGCGTCAGTCATGGTTGCTCCTTAGCGGTAGGCAACACTCCGCCCGGATCCCAGTGGGCAACCGTCGACGGCGGCGACGATTCTCCACTGGCCTCCGAGGTCTCGGATGTGTTGCGTACGCCGACGGCGTCGGCGTAGCGGCTAGCGACGAATACCGAGACGGCCGATCAGGGAGCGATAACGTTCGACGTTGTCGCGCTGCACATAGTCGAGCAGGCGCCGTCGTTGGCCGATGAGCTTCATGAGTCCGCGGCGGGTGTGATGATCACCCTTGTGTACCTTCAGATGCTCGGTCAAGTGCGAGATCCGGTCAGTCAGGATCGCGATTTGGACTTCGGGCGAGCCCGTGTCCGTCTCGTGGGCCTGAAAGTCCTTGATGATCTGCTGCTTCTCAGCCATAACGTCGTTTGCCTTATGAGTCGGGGGTCCAGCTGCGAGCCGCCCACTTGACGACCCACACGATCAGCGTCGCTGACCGAGGTCTTAGCCTAGCAGTGTCCAGGTCGTCGGTGGCGAACTCGTGAAGATTTCCCTACTTTCGGCCACGTCGCGCCCCATCTGGGCGACCAGGTCCCCCACTGAGTCAAAGCGCACCTGGTCGCGTAGTCGCTTGAGAAACGCGACGTCGATGGTGGCGCCGTAGAGGTCACCGTTGAAGTCCACCAGGTGGACTTCAACGAGGGTCTCACCGTCGTCGTAGAACTGCGGTCGTCTCCCGATCGAGACCGCGCCACACCACCTGGCCCCGTCGGCGGTGCGCACCGCGGCCGCGTAGACACCCGCCGGCGGGCTCAACGCCCCCCCGTCTACGCGCAGGTTGGCCGTCGGAAAGCCCAGTTCGCGGCCCCGGGCGTCGCCGTGCTCCACCACCGCTCGCAGAGTGAACGGGCGACCGAGGACCGCGGCGGCCCGTTCGAGGTCCCCGGCGGCCACCGCCTCACGGATCGCGGTGGACGACCACCGTCGACCGTCTCCGGCTAGGGCGAGCGCGTGAACCCGGAAGTCCTCGATCGCACCGACGGCCGCCAGACTCCGTACGTCACCGGCCCGGTCGTGACCATATCGGAAGTCCTCACCCACCACGACGTCGGCGGCGCGCAGGTCGTGGACGAGCACGCGGTCCACGAACGACTCGGCCGACTCCAGCGCGAGTTGCTCGTCGAAGTGCAAGACCCGCACGAGTTCGACGCCGAGGGCCTCGAATCCGTGGAGCCGCTGCTCGAGGGTCCCGATCGCGAGCGGGACCCGCTCGGGGTGGACGGTCAGAGCCGGGTGCGGGAAGAACGTGACGACCGCGAGGCGGCCGGCGTGCACCTCGGCCAGTTCACGGGCGCGCCCGATGACCCGTTGGTGCCCTCGGTGGAGCCCGTCGAAGACGCCGATCGCGACGGCACTTCGCCGTTCGTCGAGTTCTACGTAATCACCATCGTGCCAGACGATCATGACCGACAACCTACGAGCGGTCAGGGCCGGCGTCGGCCGCGAAGACGATTTCGGGTTGCCACTGGTCACCTCGGCGCCCGAGGACCGCGACGAGCTCGCCCGCCCGGTCGAGTGCGGCCACGTTTGACCCCTCCACCGTGGGCACCGCGTCGATCCGTTGGCCCCGCACGATCCGACGGATCAGGTCGGCGTCGACGGTCACCGACGCCAGGTGCTGGACCATGGCCCGCGTCGGTGCGATCGGCGATCGGCCGAGACGCGTCGCGTCCTCGAGCACCTCCAAGGTCATCGCGGCGCTCACGTCGTGGACGCCGATCGCCGTGCGGCGAAGTGCGGTGAGATGGCCCAATGTGTCCAGGCGCTGGGCGAGGTCACTCGCCAGCACCCGCACGTAGGTGCCGGTGGAGCAGACGACTTCGAAATTCCATCGATCGTCGCCGCCCGGTGTCACGCGAAAAGACTCCACGGTGATCGATCGAGGCGGGCGGTCCACCTCGACACCGCGACGTGCGAGGTCATAAAGCCGCTCGCCACCGATCTTGACTGCAGAGACCATCGGCGGCACCTGCTGCTGCGGCCCCGTGAGCGCCGCCGCCGCCTTCGTCATCGAGTCCTCGTCGATGTCGGGCACGGGTGCGCGCGCCACGACCGTGCCGTCGGCGTCGAGTGTGTCGGTCGCGATGCCCAGCTGGATCGTGCCCACGTATCGCTTCGTCTCGGCCTGGACGAACCGCAGGAGCCTCGTGGCCGGACCAACGGCCACGATCAAAAGCCCCGTCGCCATGGGATCGAGCGTTCCGGCGTGTCCGACGCGTCGCTCACCAACGATACGTCGAACCCGGGCGACGACGTCATGACTCGTCATCCCGCCCGATTTGTCGAGCAACAACATGCCGTTAGTCGTCATCGTCTCGATGCCGGCGCAGGATCTCTTCGACCGCCTGACCCTGGGCGATCGCGGGATCGGCCCGGAACGTCAGGATGGGCGTCCGCTTCAAACGAGTCTGCGCATTCACCGCGCCTTGGAGCTGTCGGCGGTGCTCTTCGAGCACCGCGAGCGCCCCACTCGGGAGCGAATCGAAGAACACGACGCCCTGACGCAGATCCGGCGACGTCTCGACACCGGTCACCGTGAGCAGTCCGATGCGCTCATCGATGTCCGACAGTCGTACCAACTCGTCCGAGATGATCTCGCGCAGGATCTGGTTGACGCGCGCTGAGCGCGGATAGGTGTGATGTCCACTCGGATGAGCCATGGCTTACGCCGTTCGCGGAATCTCACGCTCATCGAAGGTCTCGATGATGTCGCCTTCCTTGAGGTCCTGATAGTCCGAAAGGCCGATGCCGCATTCGAAGCCCGCCTGCACTTCGCGTGCGTCGTCCTTGAAACGTCGCAGCGAGGTGATGGTGCCCTTCCAGATGATCGTGCCTTCGCGAAGGAATCGCACCTTCGAGCCACGAGTGATGACGCCCTCGCGCACGAAGCAGCCGGCGATGGCGCCGACCTTGGGCACACGGAAGACCTCGCGGACCTCCGCCTCACCGGTGACGATCTCTTCGAAGACTGGCGAGAGCAGACCGAGCATGGCGGCCTCGATCTCCTCGATCAACTTGTAGATGATTTCGTAGGTGCGAACCTCGACGCCCTCGGACTCGGCCAACTCTCGGCTCCGTCGGTCGGGCCGGACGTTGAAGCCGATAATGGTCGCGTTGGAGGCCTTGGCGAGTTGGACGTCGTTCTCGGTGATCCCACCGACGCCGCGGTGCACGAGGACCAGTTTCACGTCATCGCGCTCGAGCTTTCGCAGGGACTCCGTGCAGGCCTCAAGTGAACCTTGCACGTCAGCCTTCAACACCAGGTTGAGGGTCGCGGTCTCGCCACGCTGGATCTGCTCGAAGAGGTCCTCGAGGCGTGCGCCACTCGCGGCGGCCACCGGCTGGTGGCCCACGAGGCGCACGCGCTGGGCGCGCGCTTCGGCGAGCGAACGGGCGTGTCCAAGGTCATCGGCCACACGCATCTCGTCGCCCGCGAGCGGTGGCTCGCTGAACCCGAGTACCTGGACCGGCGTCGATGGGCCGGCGGACTTCACCTGTTGGCCCCGGTCATTGATGAGGGCCTTCACCTTGCCGTACGCGGCGCCGGCGACCACGGGGTCCCCGACGGCCAGCAGTCCCTTTTGGACCATGACCGTGGCAACCGGACCGCGTCCGACCTCGAGGTTCGCTTCCAGTACCGTGCCGATCGCGCGCCCCGTCGGACGAGCGACGAGCTCGCCCATCTCAGCGACGAGCAGCACCTGTTCGAGGAGTTCATCGATGCCCACGTTCTGGAGGGCCGAGATCTCGACACAGATGGTGTCTCCACCCCACTTCTCGGGGACGAGGCCGTACTCACTGATCTGCTGAAGAACCCGATCGGGGTTCGCGTCCGCCTTGTCGATCTTGTTCACCGCCACGATCAGGGTGACGTCCGCCGCCTTGGCGTGGTTGATCGCTTCGACCGTCTGAGGCATGACGCCATCGTCCGCCGCGACTACGAGGATCACGATGTCGGTCACCTTGGCGCCACGAGCGCGCATCGCCGTGAAGGCCTCGTGACCCGGCGTGTCGAGGAACGTGATCGACCGACCGCGCCAGGACACGGTGTAGGCGCCGATGTGCTGGGTGATGCCACCAGCCTCGCCGGCGACGACGTTGGTCTTGCGAATCTGGTCAAGCAGCTTGGTCTTGCCGTGGTCGACGTGACCCATGACCGTCACGACCGGGGGTCGCGGCGTCGCGGGTATCTCGTCGTCGAGGTCATCCTCGTCAAAGAACTTTGCGAGCAACGCGGCCTCTTGCTGCTCGCCCGGGTCGACCATGCGAACCGACGCGCCGACTTCGGCCGCGTACAGCTCGATCATGTCGTCACTGAGGCCCTGCACCGCGGTCACGATCTCGCCCTGTAGGAACAGGAACCTGATGATGTCAGCCGCACTGCGATTCAGCTTCGGGCCGACGTCCTTGGCCGTCGAGCCCCGCTCGATGATGACCTCACCGTCGGGCACCGGAGCGCTACTCGGCTGCCACGTGGTCATCTGCGTCGGCTCGAGCTCCTCGACATTACGGCGGCGTCGGCGTGTCGCCTTGCGCTGAGATCCACGGGGACCGCCACCACCACGAGCGGGCGGGCGCCCGGGCGTCGCCGACGGACCCGAGCCGGGACCGGTTCGCGGGCCGCCGAAGCCAGTTCCGCCGGGACGAGGTGCGCCCGTCCTCGGTGGGCCACCGGGACGAGAGGCCGGCCGCGATCCGGGACCACCCGTTCGGCCCGGTGCGCTGCTGATAGGACGTCGAGCCCCGGGCGGCGGCGGGATCGGCCGTCCCGAGGGACTCAAGGGTCGACCGGGTGGTGGCGGAATGGGTCGACCCGTCATCGAAAGTGGTGGCCGCTTGGGCTGGGGCGATTCCGACCCGTCACCGGCAACCGGTCGCTGGGTTGGTCGAATCGTCGTGGGACCATCGGGTGAGACCGTGCGCGTCGGGGCCGGCTTAGGTGGCACGGCGCGGCTACGAACGAACTTGGGCGCCTCGGGCGCCTCGCTCGGTGCCTCACCGGCGGTCGGTTCGACCTGACTCGGCGCCTCGGCGCTGACGACGACCCGTTCGGGCGCCGCCGCGGGCGGCGCGGCCGGCGTCGCTGACACGCTCTCCGCCGCTGGCGCGGGTGCCGGGGCGGGGGCGCTTTCGGCCGGTGCCGCGGACTTTGTGGCGTGGGTCGCCTTCGTGCTCTTGGGCTCGTCGGGCTGTACCTGACGACGCAGGCCGTCGGCGTCCGCGCGACGACGGATGCGGTCGGCCTGGGCGTCCTCGATGGACGCGGATGGGCTCGAGGCACCTATGCCTAATTTCTGAGCGAGCGCGAGCAACTCCTTGCTCGTCATCCCGAGTTCCTTCGAGAGCTCGTGTACCCGGATCTTCTTCAGCGCCAAAACGTTCCCTTACATCGGAGTGTGTACGACGCGCGCACACACA
>JAKBGV010000078.1 GCA_021837305.1 Actinomycetes bacterium | reverse complement strand
AACGCGCCACGGGGACGTCGTCGCGGCGAGGGCTCGCGCGACCGCTGCGGCGCCGTGGTAACAGGCGCTGGGCTCGACCCACCACACGCTCGATTCGACATCGTCCGAGCTCAAGCGCTCGGACTGACCGAGGAAGTCGATGCCGCGAACGACGATGACGTCACTTCCTGATCGATGAGCACACCACTCGGCGCAGCGCTGGCAGAATCCGCACTCACCGTCGTAGACGAGATACGTCGCATCAGTCACGCGCGCAACTTACTTGCCACGTAGCGTGTGTGGAATGTCGCGTCGCCTGGCCATGCTCCAGATCTTCAGCCACCGCGAACCTCGGCTGCTCGTGACCGGTCAGACCATCTCAATGTTCGGAGACGGCGTCGCCAACGTCGCGCTTACCCTGCTCGTCCTGGACACGACCCATTCGGTCGCCAAGCTCGCCTGGTTCGCGACGGCGCGAATGACGCCACTCGTACTGCTACTCCTGGTCGGCGGGGCGATCGTTGACCGACACGCCCGGCGCACCCTGCTCTTGATCTCAGACCTGGCCCGCGGGGCGCTCACGGGCGGGCTCGTCGTACTGCTCGCTACGGGGACGCTGCGGTTCTGGCAACTACTCGTCTTCGCCGTCCTCTTCGGCTCCTTTGACGCCATCTTCACACCCGCCATGAGTGCGATGACCCCCGAGATCGTTCCCGAGCACCTGCTCGGCGCGATGAACGCCGTCCGTCCGCTTTCGAGCAACGTGGTCGGTGGCATGATCGGACCCGCTGTCGGTGGTCTCGTCGCCGCGTGGAGCACCACCGCCGCCATGGCTATCGATACCGCGACGTTCGTCGCGAGCGCGGCGGCCCTCGTGCTCATGCGACCGACCCCCACACCGACTCGGGCGGCGGCGAGCACCATGATCCACGAGATCAAGGAGGGCCTCGGCTACGTCCGTGCCACCAACTGGATCTGGACGACACTCACCGCGGTCACACTGGGCAACGCCCTGCTCTTCACACCGATGAACGTGCTAATCCCGTTCTTCTTGCGTCACGACCTGCACGCCGCCAAGGTGACCATCGGCTACTTTTTCGCCGCCTACGGGCTAGCCGGTGGCATCGGGGCGCTGGTATCAGGGAGTGTGGCTATCCCGCGACGGCGCATCCGCGCGATGTGGATCGCCTGGACCGCTGCCAACGGCGTGCTGCTCATCTTCGGGCTCGTGACACAGAGTTGGGAGGTCTTCCTGGTGCCACTGGTCACCGCGCCGGGGATTCTCTACGGCAACGTCGTCTGGGAGTCGATGCTCCAAGCGGTGGTGCCGCGCGAGCTCCTCGGCCGGGTGTCATCGGTCGACTGGTTCGTCTCACTCGGCCTCGCGCCCGTGGGCCTCGTATTCGCCGGCTACGTCAGTTCCCTCGTCGGCGTACGGGCCTATTTCGTCGGGGCGGCCATCGTCTCGACGGTGCCGGGACTCGCGATCTTGGCCTCGAAGCGCATTAACGCGGTCGACGCCGGACGTTGAGCAGGAGTTGGGGCGCGTCGTGCAGCGAACGACCGGTCACTCGTGAGCCTCGTTTCGCGGCGACCGGGTAGATGAGGTCGGGTCGAAATGACCGTCCCCGCCCCTCCCCAGGGCGCCCGCCTCGAACCTCGATCCACTCATCACCGGTCTCTTCGTTTCGACCGTGGGCGACGAACACCCACTGTTGGCGCAACTCCTTGGGCGAATTGACGACCACCGGGTCGCCCTCGACGAGTCCGGCCCAGGTCCGAACCCGCACAATCCTCGCGCCGCGCTGTTCGGTCTCAGGTTCCACCTACCAGTTCTACCGGACGGCCACCGGGTGTCCGCGCTCCATCGGGAACGACCCTCGACGGTCGAGCGGCGGCCACGCCACGATGTCACGGCCACGACCTACGGTGACCCTATGAGTTTTGACCGGCCCCTGCCCACCGCCCTCTCCCCATCGAGGCTCCAGGACTTCCGCGCCTGCCCCCGTCGGTTCCAGTACTCGGCGGTCGAGCGGATTCCCCAGCCCGCGACCTACGCCACCACCAAGGGCCGCCTCGTCCACTGGGTTCTCGAGCAGTTGTACCGAATGGTCGCCGGCGAGCGCACCGAGGCGGCGGCGCACGGCTTCATCGAGCCGGCCGAGGCCGAGATACTCACCGAGTCGGTGCGCGACGACCTCGCCGTCGACGACGAACTGCTCGCTCGACTGCGCCACGAGGTCCAACGCATCATCGACGTCTACTTCACGATGGAGGACCCTCGTCTCGTCAGTCACGTCGGCGTCGAACTGCGCGTCAACGTCGAACTCGAAGGCGTCCCGATGCTCGGGATCCTTGACCGGCTCGACCGGCGTGACGACGGTGCGCTGGTGATCGTGGACTACAAGACGGGGTCGCTCCCAAATCGAAACTACGACACGCAGACCTTCGCCAACGCCGAACTGTACGCCGCCCTGTGCGAAGCGAGCATGGGCGAACTCCCAAAGACGATCGAGCTGCTCTACGTCGCCCAGGGCGAGACCATCGAACGACACGTGACCGAGGTCGTCGTGCGTGCGCGCGCGCGGTCCGCCGCCGACGCCTGGGCGTCGATCGAACGGTTCCACGGCGAAGGGGCGTTCCCCGCGACACCGTCGGTGAACACCTGTCGATTCTGTTCGTACGCGGACCGATGTCGCGCGAGCGGCGTCGCCGTGCCGGTGCGGACGAGGTCGTAGTCGGGGACTTTAGGCTGGTCTCGTGACCGCCTTCGAGCTCTCCTTTGACTACCGCTGCCCCTTCGCGAAGAACATCCATCTCCACGTCCTCACGGCCCTGCGCGCGGGCGCGGACTTCGACGTCACCTTCGTGCCCTGGACCCTCAGCCAGGGCCATCGCCACGAGGGCGAGCCCGACGTGTGGGACGACCCCACGCGCGAGGCGGACCTCGTCGCGCTCGCCGCCGGAGTGTCGGTACGCGATCAGCAACCTGACCGATTCTTCGCCGCCCACGAGGCCCTGTTTCGAGCACGGCACGAGCAATTCGTCCGCCTCGCGACCTTCGACGAGGTCGCCACGGCACTCGAACCGGTCGGAGTCGATATCGCGATGGTGCGCGAGGACATCGCGTCGCGGCGACCGTACCGGGAGATCAAGGACAGCTACGAGCGCTTCGCCACCGTCGAGGCCTTCGGGGTACCGACCTTCGTCGTGGGGTCCGACGCCACGTTCGTGCGCTACATGGATCCGCCGACGGCCGACGCCGACGCATCGATCCGGCTCATCGACTCACTACTCACCCTGATGGCGTACCAGCCCCAGTTGAACGAGTTCAAGCACACGCGCCTGCCCGCTTGAACTACTGGAACAGTCGCGTCACCAGCTCGACGAGCGCCAGCACACCCAGTCCGAGCGCCGCACCGTAGGCGGCGAACGCGTCACTGCTGCGACGGTGGACAACCACCGCTCCGATCATCAGCAGAACCAATCCGGCGGCGGCGACCTCGTTGAGGATGGCGAGGAACGATGCGCCCTTGCCCACGAGTCCCACCATGACCGCGACGCCGGCGACAATCTCGAGGATGCCTATCCGCTGGTAGAGCCGCTTGGTGAGTCCGAGGTGCTCCGCTGCGTGGCTCATGGCCGGCGAGAAGAGGACCTTCTGGAGACCCGCGGTGAGAAAGGCGAGGAACAAGACGATTGACACGACACTGGCGACCGCGGCCATTACCACTCCTTTGACCCATCGACTCTAACCGGCCGACGCGGGTCCGTTCGTCCGGCGGTCGTAGTCGAGCACCGCGTCCAGGGCAGCGTGTCGTTCGTCGGTGGAGCCCACGGCGACCGCCGAGAACTCGGTGACACCGGCGTCGGCGAGTCCGTGCAGCTGGTCAACCACGGCATCGTGTGAGCCAATCAGCGCCACACCAGCGGGTTCACTCACCCCTTCGCGCTCGAGCATCGCGCGGTAGCTCGGCAGCGTCGCGTACACCGCGAAGGTCTCGTTGACCATGTCACGCGCGCCCTTGGGGTCATCGCTCACCACGACGGGCAACGAGCAGATCACGCTGGGCGACGGTCGGCCCGCGGTGTCCGCGGCGGCCTCGATCGAGGGCCGGATGTGCTCGGCGATGGTGCGCCGTCCGGTCATCCACAGGACGGTACCGTCGGCGACTGCTCCGGCGAGGGCGAGCATCTTTGGCCCCAATGCCGCCACGACTAGTCGGGGCGTCTCGACACCCGTGGGCCCCACCGGACCGGTCGCGGTCGCACTGACCATCTCGCCGTGGACATCGACGGGCTCACCGCGCAGCATCGGGGCGAGCGCGGCGAGGTACTCGCGCAAGTACGATGCCGGTCGGTCGAAGGCGATCCCCCAGAGCCCCTCCACGATGACCTGGTGCGAGAGCCCAACGCCCAGCGTCAGTCGACCGCCGATGGCGTCTTGGACCGTGCGCGCCTGGGCCGCGAGCATCGAGGGGTGGCGGGGCTGGACCGGCACGACAGCCGTGCCGAAGTCGACGTCGGGCAGCTCACGGCCGACCACCGCGAGCACCGTGAGGGTGTCGGGTCCGAAAATCTGTGAGGACCACATCGAACGGAACCCCCGGTCGCGCAGACGGCGCGCCCGTTCGACCGATTGATCGATCGTCCCGTCAAGGTCAAGGCCAACCCCAATACGCATGACCGCCCCCGTTCGCCCACTATCGTCGTGCCCGTGCCGGGCGACCCTCAACTTATCTCGTCACGAGTCGGTGTGGTCGGGGCCGGCCAACTCGCGAGGATGATGGGCGAGGTCGCCCACCACGTGGGCGTTGAGTTCAGTGTCCTCGCGCTGAACGGAGACGACTCGGCCGTCACCACGGCCGACCGCGTGGTCATCGGCGATCCGAGTGACCGGGCGGTGCTCGCTGAACTCGCGCGCGAGGTGGACGTGGTCACCTTCGACCACGAGCTCGTCGACCTCGATCTCTTGGAAGTGCTCGCCCGCGAAGGGGCCACACTGCGGCCCGGTCCGTCCTCGCTGCGCTACGCCGTCGACAAGGCCTACCAGCGCGTCCGCTTCGCCGAGCACGGCCTGCCCGTGCCGCGATTCATCGTCGTGGACTCACCAAACGACCCCGCGCTGCACGCGTTCCTCGACACCGTGGCAGTCGCACCAGTCGTCAAGGTGGCCCGCGGCGGCTACGACGGCCGAGGGGTCTTCTTCCCCGAACGGGTGGGCGACGTCACCGCACTCGTCGAATCCCTCGACACGGTCGTCGTCGTGGAGGAGCGACTCGAGTTGCGCGGCGAGCTCGCCCAACTGCTGGTGCGCGCGTGTGACGGTGAAGTCGCCCACTACCCGCTCGTCACGACCGTGCAGTCCGACGGGATGTGCGTCGAGACCCGGTTCCCGAGTCAGTTCCCTGAGCTCGCAGGGCAGGCCGCCACGCTCGGCCACGAGGTGGCCGAGCTGGTGGACACGATCGGGATCATCGCGATCGAGCTCTTCGTGACCGACGCGGGCCTCGTGATCAACGAGGTCGCTCTTCGTCCGCATAACACCGGCCACTGGACCATCGAAGGGGCTGCGACCGATCAGTTCTCCAACCACCTGCGCGCGGTCAGCGGGCAACGGCTGGGCCCGACCGACCCGGTCGTCGCCCACGCCGTCATGGTCAACGTCGTCGGTGCTGACGAGCCGGCGATGCCGGCCGCTGGTCGAGCGGTGGCGGGTGCCTTCGTCCACGACTACGGCAAGGCGTGGCGACCGGGACGCAAGCTCGGTCACGTCACGGCCGTCGATGACG